>JAJPIV010000140.1 GCA_021324595.1 Actinomycetota bacterium
CGGGTGATCAACCGGAACAACCGGCTCAAGCGGCTGCTCGACCTCGGCGCGCCCGAGATCATCGTGAACAACGAGAAGCGGATGCTGCAGGAGGCCGTGGACTCGCTGTTCGACAACGGCCGCCGCGGCCGCCCGGTGACCGGGCCGGGCAATCGCCCGCTGAAGTCGCTGTCCGACATGCTCAAGGGCAAGCAGGGCCGGTTCCGCCAGAACCTGCTCGGCAAGCGCGTCGACTACTCCGGCCGGTCGGTGATCGTGGTCGGCCCGCAGCTCAAGCTGCACCAGTGCGGCCTGCCGAAGGAGATGGCGGTCGAGCTGTTCAAGCCGTTCGTGATGAAGCGGCTGGTGGACCTCAACCACGCGCAGAACATCAAGTCGGCCAAGCGGATGGTCGAGCGCGCCAGGCCGGTCGTGTGGGACGTGCTGGAGGAGGTGATCCGCGAGCACCCGGTGCTGCTCAACCGCGCGCCGACGCTGCACCGGCTCGGCATCCAGGCCTTCGAGCCGCAGCTCGTCGAGGGCAAGGCGATCCAGATTCACCCGCTGGTGTGCACCGCGTTCAACGCCGACTTCGATGGCGACCAGATGGCGGTCCACGTGCCGCTGTCCGCCGAGGCGCAGGCCGAGGCCCGGATCCTGATGCTGTCGACCAACAACATCCTCAAGCCGGCCGACGGCAAGCCGGTCACCATGCCCACCCAGGACATGATCATCGGGATCTACTGCCTGACCAGGATGGATCCGGACGCGCGGGGCACCGGGCGGGTCTTCGCCAGCCTGGCGGAGGCCCTGATGGCCTACGACCGCGGGGAGATCGACCTGCAGGCGCAGATCACCGTGCGGATGCGCGACGTGGTCCCGCCCGCCGACCTCAGCGCGGACGGGTGGGAGCCCGGCCAGCCGTTCCGGCTCACCACCACCCTCGGCCGGTGCATCTTCAACGAGGCGCTCCCCGACGACTACCCCTTCGTCAACTACGAGGTCGGCCGCAAGCAGGTCTCGGCGATCGTCAACGAGCTCGCGGAGACGTACCCGAAGGTGGAGGTGGCCGCCGCGCTCGACAAGCTCAAGGACGCCGGCTTCCACTGGGCGACCCGGGCCGGGGTCACCGTCGCGATCGAGGACGTGACCGCCCCGCCGAACAAGGCGTCGATCCTGGACACCTACGAGCGGCGGGCCGACAAGGTCCAGCGCGAGTACGACCGCGGCCTGATCACCGACGACGAGCGGCGCCAGGAGCTGATCGAGATCTGGACGCACGCCACCGCCGACGTGACCCGGGACATGGAGACGGCGTTCTCGGAGACCAACCCGATCTGGATGATGGTGAACTCCGGCGCCCGGGGCAACCTCATGCAGGTCAGGCAGCTCGCCGGGATGCGCGGCCTGGTCTCCAACCCCAAGGGCGAGACCATACCGCGGCCGATCAAGTCCAGCTTCCGCGAGGGCCTGTCCGTGCTGGAGTACTTCATCTCCACGCACGGCGCCCGCAAGGGCCTGGCCGACACGGCCCTGCGCACCGCTGACTCCGGGTACCTGACCAGGCGCCTGGTGGACGTGGCCCAGGACGTGATCGTGCGCGAGGAGGACTGCGGCACGGACCGGGCGATCTCGATGCGGATCGCCGAGCCGGATCCGTCCGCGCCGGCACCCGGGGCGCTGCGCAAGCTCGCCAACATCGAGAACACCGCCACCGGGCGGACCGTGGCCGAGGACGTGACCGACGCCGACGGCACCGTGCTGGTCGCGGCCGGCGACGACCTCACCGAGTCCGTGATCGACAAGCTGGCGGCTGCCGGCATCTCCGCGGTCCGCACGTTCAGCGTGCTGGTCTGCCAGGCCAAGGTCGGCGTCTGCGCCAAGTGCTACGGGCGGTCGCTGGCCACCGGCAAGCGCGTGGACGTCGGGGAGGCGGTCGGCATCATCGCCGCCCAGTCGATCGGCGAGCCGGGCACTCAGCTGACCATGCGGACCTTCCACACCGGCGGCGTGGCCGGCCTGGACATCACCCACGGCCTGCCGCGCATCCAGGAGCTGTTCGAGGCCAGGATCCCCAAGGGCATGGCGCCGATCAGCGAGGTGGAGGGAACGGTCAGGATCGAGGAGCCGGAGAAGGCCCGCCGGATCGTCATCACGCCGGACGACGGCTCGGACGAGGTCGCCTACCAGGTCTCGGTCCGGTCCAGGCTGCTGGTCAGCGACGGCGACCACGTGACGGTCGGCCAGCAGCTGGTCGCCGGCTCGGTCAACCCGCACGAGGTGCTGCGGATCCTCGGCTCCCGCGAGGTGCAGCTGCACCTGGTCCACGAGGTGCAGGAGGTCTACCGGTCGCAGGGCGTGTCGATCCACGACAAGCACATCGAGATCATCATCAGGCAGATGCTCAAGCGGGTGAACGTCCTGGAGTCCGGCGACACCGAGCTGCTCCCGGGCGAGCTGGTGGAGCGGCCGAGGTTCGAGGAGATCAACCGGGCGGTCGTGGAGGCCGGCGGCACGTCGGCCTCGGGCCGGCCGGTGCTCATGGGGATCACGAAGGCGTCGCTGGCCACCGAGTCGTGGCTGTCGGCCGCATCCTTCCAGGAGACCACCCGGGTGCTCACCGACGCGGCGATCCACGCCAAGTCCGACTCCCTGGTCGGCCTCAAGGAGAACGTGATCATCGGCAAGCTGATCCCGGCGGGCACCGGCATGCAGCGGTACCGGTCGCTGCGGGTCGAGCCCAAGGAGGATGCCAGGGCGGCCGTTTACCCGGCCATGCCGGCCTACCCGGCCGCGGCCCCTGGCACGGGCATCGCCTACCCGTTCGGCCCGCCGCAGGCCGAGTCCGGCCCGGCCGACGAGTACGACTACGGCGCCTACCAGGGCTGAGGAAGCGGACCGCGCCGGGGCGCGGCGGGCGGGTGGCCCGCCGCGCCCCGGCGCGCGGGCGGCACCGGGCGGGCGGCACCGGGCAGCGTTCCGGCGCGCGGCGCCCGCAGGGCCGGCTATGCTGAGGCGTCGCCGAGGCGCCAGGGCCTCGCCGCTTTGACCTTCGCGGTCGGCGTTGGGTATCCTGGTCCTCCGTGCCCGTGATGCGGGCATGCGCGTTCGTGGCCGTGACCGGCGAGGCTACCGCCGGCCGCAGGCGCCGGACGTGAGCGACTTCCCTCCCCGTCACCCGGGTCGCCTCGCGGCTCGGGTGCGCCGTGAAGGCGGCGACACGCCCGAGCGCGGGGGCCGGGCTCAGCAGGCCAAGTCTGGGACGTGGCACGTCGCCACGGCCGCAGGCGCGAACAGAAGCAGACAGCAGAGGAAGACGGAAGAAGCGGTGCCCACGATCCAGCAGCTCGTCCGCAAGGGCCGCCAGGCCAAGGTCGGCAAGAACAAGACGCCGGCGCTCAAGGGGAGCCCGCAGCGCCGCGGCGTCTGCACGCGGGTCTACACGACCACGCCGAAGAAGCCGAACTCGGCGCTGCGCAAGGTCGCGAGGGTCAGGCTCACCAGCCACGTCGAGGTGACCGCCTACATCCCCGGAGTCGGCCACAACCTGCAGGAGCACTCGATCGTGCTGGTGCGCGGCGGGCGTGTCCGCGACCTCCCCGGCGTCCGCTACAAGATCATCCGCGGGTCGCTGGACACGCAGGGCGTCCGCAACCGCAAGCAGGCCCGCAGCCTCTACGGGGCGAAGAAGGAGAAGAGCTGACATGCCGCGCAAGGGCCCCGCGACCCGGCGGCAGCTCGTGACCGACCCGGTCTACATCTCGCCGCTGGTCACCCAGCTGGTGAACAAGGTGCTGCGCAACGGCAAGCGCTCGCTGGCCGAGCGGATCGTCTACGGCGCCCTCGAGGGCTGCCGGGCGAAGACCGGGAACGACCCGGTGGTCACGCTCAAGCGCGCGCTCGACAACGTCAAGCCGACGCTGGAGGTCCGCAGCCGCCGGGTCGGCGGGGCGACCTACCAGGTGCCGGTCGAGGTCCGGGCCTCCCGCAGCACCACGCTCGCGCTGCGCTGGCTGGTCGGCTACGCGCGGGCGCGGCGGGAGAAGACGATGACCGAGCGGCTCATGAACGA
>JAJPIV010000053.1 GCA_021324595.1 Actinomycetota bacterium
AGCTGGGGTGGTTCCCGGCGCTGGGCAACGGCACCGGCTTCCTGTCGAACGTGCGGCACTTCACGTTGCCGGCGGTCGCGCTCGCGGTCTCGTCGCTGGCGATCGTGGCCCGGGTCACCCGGGCCGCGATCCGGGAGGAGGCCGGGCGGGAGCACGTGCAGACCGCGGTCAGCCGGGGCATCCCGTGGCGGCAGGTGGTGCGCCGGCACGTCCTGCGCAACGCCGCCATCCCGATCACGACGATCTCCGGCATCACGATCGCGTCGCTGATCGCGGTGGCCGCGGTGGTCGAGACCGCGTTCAGCCTGAACGGGCTCGGCGCCTACCTGGTCGCCGCGGCGCAGGACAAGGACCTGGCGGTCGTCCAGGGGATCTCGCTGCTGCTGGTCACCGCGTTCGTGGTGATCAACATGCTCGTCGACCTGCTCTACGCGGTGCTCGACCCGCGGGTCTCGCTCGGAAGCAGGGCCGCGTGAGCGCCGGGGCGGGCGGCGCGGTGCCGCTGGTGACGGTCCGGGCGCCGCGCGGCGCCCGGGCGGCCGGGCTGCTGCGCGGCACCGGGCCGGCGGGCCTGGCCTCGGCGGCGGTGATCGCCGTGGCGGCGGTGGTCGCGGTGATCGGCCCGCTGATCGCCCCGTACAGCCCGGTCTCGGCGAACCTGGCGCTGGAGTTCGTCGGGCCGACCGCAGGCCACCCGCTCGGGTTCGACTTCGAGGGCCGGGACGTGCTCTCCCGGCTGCTCGCCGGCGCGCAGTCCTCGATGCTCGGCCCGCTCGCGGTGGTGGCGGGCTCGCTGCTGCTCGGCACCGCGCTCGCGGTCGTCGCCGCCTGGCGGCGGGGCGCCGTGGACGCGGTGATCTCCTCGGGCCTGGACATCGTGTTCGCCTTCCCGGGCATCCTGCTGGCCGTGCTCGCCGCCGCGGTGTTCGGCGCCGGGCTCACGGCCGCCTCGGTGGCGCTGGTGATCGCCTACACGCCGTACGTGGCGCGGGTGCTGCGCGGCGCGGCGCTGCGCGAGCGCGGCCAGCCTTACGTGGCCGCCCTGGAGGTGCAGGGCGCCCCGGCGACGGCGATCTGCCTGCGCCACATCGTGCCGAACATCGCGCCGCTGATCGTCGCCCAGACGACGATCATGTTCGGCTACGCGATGGTGGACCTGGCCGCGGTCTCGTTCCTCGGGCTCGGGGTCCAGCCGCCCGCCCCGAACTGGGGGGTCATGATCTCGGAGAACCAGATCGGCATCCCCCAGGGGTACCCGCTGCCGGCGCTCGCCGCCGGGGCCTGCATCGTGGCCGTCGTGATCGCGTTCAACGTGCTGGGCGAGCGGCTCTTCGAGCAGGCCCGGGCCGCCCGGTGAGCGCCCCCTCGCCTTCCGGCGCCGCGGCTCCCGGCGCCGCGGCGGCCGCGGGGGCCGGGACGCCCCTGCTGGAGGTCGAGGACCTGACCGTGTGGCTGCGGGTCGAGGGCGCGGAGCGCCCCGTGCTGCGCGGCGTGTCCCTCCAGGTCAGCCCGGGTGAGGCGGTCGGCCTGGTGGGCGAGTCCGGCTCGGGCAAGTCGATGACGGCCCGGGCGATCGACCGGCTGCTCCCCGCGGGGGCCCGGCTGGCCGGCCGGGTCAGCTTCGGCGGCGCCGACGTCACCGCGCTGTCGGGCGCGGCGCTGCGGGCCTACCGGAACCAGGTCGCGATGATCTTCCAGGATCCCCGGGCGCACGTGAACCCGGTCCGGCGGATCGGCGACTTCATGACCGAGGCGCTGCGCGCCAATCACGGGGTGCCCGGCCCGGAGGCGGCCCGGCGGGCCGCGGACATGCTCGGGCAGGTCGGCATCGAGGACGGGGCGCGCCGGCTGCGCCAGTACCCGCACGAGCTGTCCGGCGGCATGCTCCAGCGGGTGATGATCGCCGCCGCGCTGCTGACCGGGCCGCGGCTGCTGCTCGCCGACGAGCCGACCACGGCGCTGGACGTCACCACCCAGGCGGAGGTGATGGCCATCCTCGACGACCTGCGCCGCGACCTCGGCCTGGCGATGATCTTCATCACCCACGACCTGGAGCTGGCCGCGGCGATCTGCGACCGCACGGTGGTGATGTACGCCGGCCAGGTCGTCGAGGTCCGCGAGTCCGCGCTGCTGCACGCCGACCCGCTGCACCCCTACACGGCCGCGCTGGCGGCCGCCCGGCCGGACATCAGCCGCACCGCGGACCGGCTGCGGGCGATCCCGGGGCGCCCGGTCTCGGCGTTCGAGGCCCCGCAGTCCGAGTGCGCGTTCGCGCCCCGCTGCCCGCACGCCGCGGGAGTGTGCCGTGCCGCGCTGCCGGGCCTGACCGGGCTGGACGGCGGGCTCTCCCGGTGCGCCCGCGCGGGCGAGCTGCGCGGCAGGCTCGGGGAGGCGGCCGGTGAGTGAGCCGGGCGGCGGGCCGGTGCTCGAGGTGGCCGGGCTGCGCAAGGTGTTCGGCGACCTGACCGCGGTCGAGGACGTGAGCTTCGCCCTGCCTCCGGGACGGTCGCTGGCGATCGTGGGCGAGTCCGGGTCGGGCAAGACCACGATCGCCCGGATGATCGTCGGCCTGGAGCGGGCGACCGCCGGGACGATCACCGCCTGCGGGCGGGACCGGTCCCGCCCGGCCCGGTCCGCGGCGGACCGGCGGCGGCGCGGCCGCGAGGTGCAGATCGTCTTCCAGGACCCCTACACCAGCCTGGACCCCCGCCAGTCCGCGCGGGACGCGATCGACGAGGTGCTCAGGCTCCACCACGGCTGGCCCGCGCAGCGCCGCCGGGCCCGGGTCGCCGAGCTGACCGACCTGGTCGGCCTGGACGAGCGGCAGGCCCGCGCGCTGCCGCGCGCGCTGTCCGGCGGGCAGCGCCAGCGGGTGGCGATCGCCCGGGCGCTCGCGGCGCAGCCGCGGGTGCTGATCCTCGACGAGTCCGTCGCCGCGCTCGACGTGTCGATCCAGGCCCAGGTGCTCAACCTGCTCGCCGACATCCGCGACTCGACCGGCGTCTCCTACGTGCTGATCAGCCATGACCTCGCGGTGGTCCGCCAGCTCACCGACGACGTGATCGTGCTGCGCCGCGGCCGGGTGGTCGAGCGCGGCCCGACCGGCGAGGTGCTCGACCAGCCGCGGCACGAGTACACCAGGAGGCTGCGTGCCAGCGTGCCGCGCCCGGGCTGGAAGCCCGGCCGAGGCGGCCTGCTCGCGGCCGGGGAGGACGGTGACCAGGATGGCCGATGACCTGCACTACCTGCCCGCGGCGCGGGCACTGGAGTTGTTCCGGGGCCGGGAGCTGTCCCCGGCCGAGCTGATGGAGGCGGTGATCGCCCGGGCCGAGGCGACCGAGCCGGCGCTGCGCGCGTTCGCCGAGACGTTCTTCGACGAGGCGATGGAGGCCGCGCTGGAGGCGCAGGAGCGGTACGCCGGGCGCGGGCAGCCGCCCCGCCCGCTGGAGGGCCTGCCGGTCGCGGTCAAGGAGGAGGCGCCGATCGCCGGGCAGCGCAACACGCTGGGCTCGCTGCCGCTGCGCGACGTGGTCGCCGGCGAGACCGCCGTGTTCGTCCAGCGGATCCTCGACGCCGGCGGGATCGTGCACGCCCGCACCACCACGCCCGAGTTCTCCTGCGCGCCGGTCACCTGGTCGAGGCTGTGGGGGGTGACCAGGAACCCGTGGAACCGCGCGTACTCCCCGGGCGGGTCGAGCGGCGGATCCGGCGCGGCGCTCGCGGCGGGCTCGGCGACGCTGGCGACCGGGTCGGACATCGGCGGCTCGATCCGGATCCCGGCCTCGTTCTGCGGGGTGGTGGGCTTCAAGCCCCCCTACGGCCGGGTGCCCGAGGTGCCGCCGTTCAACCTGGACCACTACTGCCACGAGGGGCCGATGGCCCGCACGGTGACCGACTGCGCCCTGCTGGAGAACGTGATCGCCGGGCCGCACCGCAGCGACGTGGCGTCGGTCCGGCCCAAGCTGGAGATCCCCGCGCGGCTGCCGGGCGTGGCGGGGATGCGGATCGCCCTGTCGGTGGACCTGGGCTGCTACGAGGTGGACGAGGACGTGGCGGCGAACACGCTCGCCGCGGCGGCCCGGCTGCGCGACGCCGGGGCGGACGTGCGGGAGGTGAGCCTGCCCTGGGACCTGGGCGCGATCGCGCACACGGTCAGCGTCCACTTCGGGATGATCTTCGGCCCGTCGGTCAAGGAGGTCGCCGACGCCCACGGCGACGAGCTAACCAGCTACGCCCGGTACATGGCCGCGGACTCGGAGCGGTTCACCAAGGCGGACCTGCTCGACGGGCTCAGGATGGAGGCGGAGATCTACGCGCCGCTCGGGGAGATCCTCGACGAGCACGACGCGCTGATCTGCCCCACGTTCGCGGTCCCCGCGCTGGCCGCCGAGTACGACGTCGGCGAGCCGGTGGAGGTGAACGGGCGCCCGACGGCGCGGTGGCTGGACGTGATGATGACCGTGCCGTTCAACATCGCGAGCCGGTGCCCGGTGCTGAGCGTGCCGTCCGGGCTGGCCCGGACGGGGGTGCCGACCGGGCTGTCGGTGGTGGCCAGGACCTACGATGACGTGACCGCGTTCGGCGTCGCGGCCGCGCACGAGGAGGCGATGCCATGGTTCACCGCGCCGAAGTGGCGGCCGCCGCTGTGAACGGGCAGCCCGCCCTGATGAGCGGGGCGCCCCCGTTCCCCGAGCACCGGCTGGTGACGCTGGCGAACTGGCAGGAGCCGCCGTTCAACCGCTGGGCGTTCCAGCACGTCCGGGAGCTGATCCCGACTGCCCGGATTCGCCGGGGGAGCGCGCCGGTGCGCAGGCTGCCGCGCCGCGAGCGCGACCTCGATGACCTGGCGTTCCGGGTGGGCGGTCGCGAGCTGACCGTGGCCGAGTTCCTGGATGGCAGCTTCACCGACGGGTTCCTCGTGCTGCACGACGGCGCGGTGGTGACCGAGCGCTACCTCAACGGCATGGCCCCGGACACGCCGCACCTGCTGATGTCGGTGTCCAAGTCGGTCACCTCCGCCGTCGCCGGGGCGCTGGCCGGCCGGGGCGTGCTCGACGTGGCGACCCGCGCCGACGACGTGGTGCCCGAGCTGTCCGCTACGGCGTTCGCCGGCGCGACCGTGCAGCACCTGCTCGACATGCGCGCCGGGACGAAGTTCAGCGAGGATTACGACGACCTGCGGGCCGAGGTCCGCTCGTGCGAGCAGGTCTACCTGTGGCGCCCGCGCGACCCGGCCGGGGGGCCGGACGCAGCCGACGCCCTGGAGTACTTCGGCACGCTGGTCAACGACCGTCCGCACGGCGCCCCGTTCGACTACCGGTCCATCCTCACCGACGTGCTCGCCTGGGTGCTGGAACGGGCCGCGGGGGCGCGCTTCCATGAGCTCGTCGCCCGGGAGCTGTGGCGGCCGATGGGCGCCGAGTTCGACGCCGAGGTGACCCTGGATGCCCACGGCAACCCGATGGCTGACGGCGGGATCTGCGCCACGCTGCGGGACCTGGGCAGGTTCGGCCAGATGTTCCTGGACCGGGGACGGTCGGGGCGGCGGCATGTCGTCCCGGCCGGCTGGATCGACGACACGGTCAGGGGCGCCCCCGACGGGCTCGGCCGGTATGAGGTCACCGATCAGGCCCGGCGGCCCGCGCGCAGCCACTACCGGAACTACTGGTGGGTGCGGGACCCGGACCTGCCGTTCTTCCACGCCAGCGGCATCTACGGACAGCACGTCTTCGTCCACGTGCCGTCGCGGACCGTGGTGGTCAAGCTCTCCACCTGGCCGGTCGCGGTGAGCGAGGAGCTCCTCGGCCAGACGGTCGCGTGCGCGGAGGCGATCGCGGGCGCGCTCGCGGCCGGCCCGGCCTGACGGCCCGGCGCGGTCAGCCCTTCTTCTTGCCGACCCGCGCCACGGCGCCGATCGCGGGCGCGATCACCAGCCACAGGCCGATCGTGGCGACCATCGAGGTCAGGTACCCGAACGGACGGATCCCAAGGTCGGTGCTGGTGGCCCCCGCGAACAGCATCAGAAGCCACGCGCTGACGAAGAACAGCGGGCCAGCCGCGACGAGTCGCACGAAGTCGGTCATGCCAGTCTCCTCCCCGCCCGGTACGGGCGGGGAGCGCTCCCAGAGCCCCGGCGGCCCTCGTGCCGCCCGGTCCCGGTCCGCCCGGGCACGATCTCAGCATCGCCCCCGCGGGCGGCGCCATGCCAGGGCCCAACGGCCCGTCCGCGGTGACCTGCGCGGGCGGCGCGGCGCATCGAGGGTCGCCGGCGGCGCGGCGCATCGAGGGTCGCCGGCGGCGCGGCGCATCGAGGGTCGCCGGCGGCGCGGCGCATCGAGGGTCGCCGGGGCCGGGCGGCGCGGCGGGGCCGGGCGGCCCCGCCGATGACGTGCTCAGCGAGGAGCCCGGGGAGGCCACGCCCAAGGCCCGGCGCCGCTAGCCGAGCGTCCAGCTGGTCCGGTCAGGGAAGTCCTGGAGCACCACGCCCGCGGCGGCGAGCGCGTCCCTGATCGCGTCAGCCGGCCCGTACGAGCCGTCCCTGCGCAGCGAGTCCCGCAGCGTGAGCAGCGGCTCGACCATGGGGCGGAGCTGGTCAGCGGGGTCGGCCAGGCCCCGCTGCGCGGCCTGGCCGAGCCGGACGATCAAGCCGCGAAGGACCGCCCGGGCCCGGTCGGCGTCGTCGTTCTCGTCCGTGTCGGTCGACCAGGCGACGATCGCCGCCTCAAGGTCGAGCACCGCCGCAGCCATCGCGGCGCCGTCGCGAGCCCGGGCTGCGTCCTCGAACCGCGCCTGCGCCGCCCTGGTTGCCTCGGGCAGCGATGCGGCCGGGTCATCTCCGGCGGATGGGCGCGGGACGCGCTGCCCGGATCGCGATGACGGCGCGGCGCCGCGCGGCGGGGCCGG
>JAJPIV010000135.1 GCA_021324595.1 Actinomycetota bacterium
CGGTCACGCGGGCAGCGGTCACGCGGGCAGCGGTCACGCGGGCAGCGGTCACGCGGGCAGCGGTCACGCGGGCAGCGGTCACGCGGGCAGCGGGTGGCCTGGGTAGTCTGCCTGACCGTGAGCACACCGCGGTCCCTCCGGCGCTCCCGGCGGATCAGGCAAACCGTCCTCATTACCTCGCGCGGCCGGTTCGCGGCGCTGATGGCCGCGCCGCCCGGCGGGATCGGCGAGCGCCAGCCCGCGCTGCTGGTCCCCGGGTACACCGGCAGCAAGGAGGACTTCCTGGCGGTGCTCGAGTCGCTGGCAGCGGCCGGCCGCGTGGTGGCCGCCATCGACATGCGGGGCCAGTACGAGTCCGACCCGGCGGCGGACGGCGCCGGGTACGGACTCGGCGAGCTCGGCCTCGACATCGTCGCGGTGGCCGCGGCGCTGGCCGGCGGCACGGGGCGGGTCCACCTGCTCGGCCACTCCTTCGGCGGCATCGTGGCCCGTCAGGCCGCGCTTGCGGCGCCTTCGTCGTACCTGTCGCTCGCGCTCCTCGGCTCCGGGCCCGGTGCGATCGGCGGCGAGCGCGCCGGGGAACTGCGGGCACTGCTCGGCCTTCTCGGGCCGGCGAGCGGCGACGGGGCGGCGCTGCGCGCCACGGTCGCCCGCCTGTGGGACGACCAGCTACGCCCGCGGGCGGAGGCGGCAGGCGTCCCAGAGGACGTCATCGCCTTCCTGCGCGATCGCGCGCTCCGCACCTGCCCGGTCGGGCTGGCCGAGATGGCCAGGCACCTGCTGGACTGCCCGGACCGCACCGGCGAGCTGGCCATGGCCGCGCGATGGCCGATTCTGGTGAGCTACGGGGAGAATGATGACGCCTGGCCACCGCAGGCCCAGGAGCTGATGGCCCGGCGGCTCGGCGCGCAGCGCGTCTGCATTCCCGGAGCCGCCCACTCCCCGGCCGTGGAGGCACCGGAGACCACCGCCGCGATGCTGACCGCGTTCTGGAACCAGGCGGAGTCTGGCCGCCAGGCGTTACGGACCGGGCTCACCCTGGGGGACGCCGGGATCGGCCAGCCCGTCCCACGGCTGCCGAGGGGGAGCCGCCAGCTGCCCCTCGCGGCAGTGCGCCCGGTAGTCGCACCAGCCGCACGCCGGGCCCGGCGCGGGCGGGAACACCGTGTCCGTGCCGCCGGCCCGCGGGCCGGCCCGGAACAGCTCGTCGGCGGCCGCGCACTCGGCCGCGATCTCCTCGGCCCGGCGCAGGTGCCGCGCGAGGGCGTCCGCCGTGTGTGCCCACGTCACCACCTGCCCGGAGGGCAGGTGGTGCAGTTCCACCCTCCGGCACGGCCGCCGCAGCACCTGGCCGGCCGCGAGCGCGTAGACCGCGAGCGCCAGCGAGGTCCTCGCGTCGTCATCGGCCGGCGGGCGCCGGCCGGTCTTGTAGTCGACGACCACAAGCTCCCGGCCGCCCTCCCATGGCTCCGCGCGCAGGCCCCGGGCACCAGGCCCGGCATCGGCGCCCGGCGCTCCGGCCGGACGGTCGTCGAGCCGGTCGATCCGGCCGGACAGGGCGATCCGCCCGGTCTTCATCCCGACCGTCCGCTCCACGCCCGCCGGCTCGGCATCCGGGTCCAGCCCGGCCACGTACCCCTCCACCATCGCCCTGGCCCGGGCCAGATGGGCGGCCGACTGCCCGGCGTCGGCATAGCCGTCGCCAATCCAGCCGCGCTCAAGCAGCTCCCCGGCCGCCTGGACGGTGCGCCGCGGCCTGGGCAGCCGCCACCACCCGGCGAGCGCGTTGTGGACGGACGCGCCCAGGCTGTGGTGCGCCCAGGGCGGTCCCTTGGACGGCCGCGGGTGGTCGAGGTAGGCCATGCGGTACCGGCGCGGGCACTCCAGCCACGAGCGGAGCCGGCTCGGCGTGCACGGGTAGAGCCCGGGCGGCATGCCCGCGAGGCCTAGCTGCTCCACGCTCTCATACTGGCGCACGCCCGCCGCGCCGGCGCCGGCGCAAGGCCCGCCGCGCCGGCGGGCGCAGCGGGTCACGCGCGCCGGGGCGCCGCCGGCCTGTCCGGCGCGCGCCGGGTCAGCCCGCCGCGCCGGCGAGAAGGCCGTCCGGACCCGCAGCGACCCAGGCATCGAAGCGGCGTTCCACCGCTGCCACGGTGGTCTCATCCCCGTGCCCGGGCAGGATCCGGGTGGCGCCGTCCAGGGTCAGGATGGCCGCGCCGATCGAGCTGATCTGGCCGGCGAAGTCGGTGAACAGGCCATCGTGGGCAACGGGGCCCGCCGCGGTCACCACGTCGCCGGTGAAGACCACGCCAAGCTCGTCACTGTAGAGGCAGACCGAGCCGTCGCTGTGCCCGGGCGCGTGAATCACCTCAAGCGTGACGCCCGCGATCTCGAAGCGCCCGCCATCCTCCAGGTCGAGGTCCGGCGGCGCCTCGGGGTGAATGTCGCGCCAGGCCAGGCGGTCCCCCGGGTGCAGGGCCACCTCGGCGTCCGCATGCCGCCTGGCCAGATCGATGGCGCCGGCCGCGTGCCGGGCGTGCCCGTGGGTGCAGATCACGTAGTCGACCTCGCGGTCGCCGATCGCGGTGAGCACCCCGTAGGCGTGCTCCCCGGGGTCGATGACGATCACGCCCTCGTCGTCGCCGACGATCCAGGTGTTCACCGCCCCGGTGACCACGTCGATGCGAGCCCGCATGCCCCGCCTCCCGGTGACGCCCGCCGCCGGGCACCTAGCCTAGACCGGCCCGGATCAGCGCGCGCACGGCGCCGACGATGAGCTGGACGGCGATTGCCGACAGCAGCAGCCCGGCGATCCTGGTCAGCAGCTCCACGCCGCTGTTCCCGAGCACCTTCAAGATCGCCCCGGAGAAGCGCATCGCCAGCCAGAGCACGGTCACCACCGCGAGGATGGCCACGGTGAACGCGGCGGCCGCGCCGGCCGAGCCGATCCGCTGGACGAACAGCATCGTGGCCACGATCGCGCCGGGGCCGGCCAGCAGGGGCGTGCCGAGCGGGACGAAGGCCACGTTGGCCCGGGTCCGCTCCAGCTGGGCGGGGTCGGCCGCCTTGCCGGTGAGCAGCTCGAGGGCGACGAGCAGGAGCAGCAGCCCGCCGGCCGCCTGGAGCGAGGGCAGCTCAACCCCGAGGTAGTCCAGGATGGACCGGCCGAACAAGGCGAAGGCCACGATCACGCCGAGCGCGACCGCCGCGGCCTGCCAGGCGAGCCGGTCCCGCTCGGCCCGGGGCCTGATCGCCGTCATGCCCAGGAAGACCGGGACCACCCCCGGGGGGTCGGTGATCACCAGCAGCGTGACGAAGGACTCCCAGAAGAACCTGACGTCGGAGACCAGCGGGCTCACCCGGTGATCACCGCCGCGCCTGTGCCGGCCGCGAGCAGGCGGCTCACCACGTCGGGCTCGGTCCGCTCGCAGCCGACCCGGTCGCGGGTCAGCGCGCCGTGGTCGTCGCTTCCGCCGGTGACGGCCAGCCCGAGCTCGCCGGCCAGATCGCGCAGCGCGGCCCTCGCCGCCCGGTCGTGATCGGGGTGGTCGACCTCGACCCCGCCAAGGCCGGCGGCCGCGAGCTCGGCGAGCAACCCGGCCGGCACCTTCCCGCCGGGCCGGCAGGGGTGCGCGAGCACGCTCACCCCGCCCGCGGCCCGGACCAGGGCGACCGCCGCCGCCGGGTCCGGAGCGTACCGGGGCACGTACGCCCGGCCATCCGCGGCGATCCAGTCCGGCATGAACGCCTCGGCGACCGACCCGACCACCCCTGCCTGCACCAGGGCGCGCGCGATGTGCGGGCGCCCGACCACGCCGCCGGCGGCGATCGCGGTCACCTGCTCCCAGGTGACCGGCGCGCCGAGCGCGGCCAGCCGGGCGACCATCGCCCGCGCCCGGCCCAGGCGGCCGTCCCGGACGGCGCGGCACTGGCGCGCGAGGGCCGCGTCGGCGGGATCGAACAGGTAGGCGAGCAGGTGCACGCTGCGGCCGTCGCGGCGGCAGGACAGTTCCATCCCGGGCACGAGCGCCATCCCTGGCGGCAGGGCAGCCTCCGCCTCGGCGAGGCCGTCAGCGGTGTCGTGGTCGGTCAGCGCGAGCATGCCGACGCCGGCCGCCGCGGCCCTGCGGACCACCTCGGCCGGCGGTCGCGTGCCGTCCGAGGCGGTGCTGTGGCAGTGCAGGTCGGCACCGGTCCGGGCGGCGGAGGGCGGCTGGGGCACGCAGCAGACTGTAGCGCGGCGAGCGTGGCCGGCCCGCGAGGCCAGGCGCGCCGGCCTGGTCCCCGGGCCCGCGCCGCCTGGCTCTGCGCGGCCTACCCGGGCAGGCGCGGTGACCGCGCGCCGAACGGCAGATCCAGGTCCTGGCCGGGATCCCGCAGGTCACGCAGGGTCATCGGCTCCACGAGCAGGGTGCCGGCCGTGTCGGGCCACAGGACGATCCACAGCCAGCTGGCCAGCACCTCCCCGACGAAGGCCGCCCGCCCGGGGGCGTCGACGTGCCAGAGCGGGAACTCGTGGTTGCCGAGTTCCACCCAGGCGACCGGTGGGCCGCTGACGACACCCTCCCCGGCGTCGGGGCCGGGCAGGCCGGCGCAGCGGGCGCCCAGGCCCACCCCCATCTCCTCGCTGACCAGCAGCATCTCGCCCAGCCCGCCGACCGGGTTGGGGCCGGAGAGCGCCACCACGCATCCCCGCGCGCCGGACCGCTCGTCGCCTGCCAGGGCGAATCCCGTTACCAGCCAGCCGCCGGGCAGCGGCCATGGCAGCAGGACCGGGACGCGGGCGTGGCGCACCACGTCGGCCAGCCCCTCGCGGGACAGGCTGCGCACCTGGCGCAGCGGATGCACGTCGCCGTGCCTGCCGCACCGCCAGGCGCTCGACCAGGCGCTCGGGGGCATGACATGGCTGCCGCACCGGGGGCAGCTCAGGTCCGTATCCGTCACGCCGCGCACCCCCGCCGGTCACCACGCTCCTGCCGCTACAGTGCTCTGGCGGGGCCGCGCGTAAACGCGCCCGGGCCGGCGACGGCGCTTTGGACCCGCTCAGCCGCCGCCGTGCCTGGCCAGCCCGGCCGCCCGGCCCCGCGCCGCGATGGCCTGGGCCAGCCTGCGCGAGGCCTCGTCGATCATCTCGCCGCCGAACATCACCGCCCCACGTCGCCGGACGGCGCTCGCATGCTCGTAGGCCTCCAGGATCGCCTCGGCCCGCTCGTACTCCTCCTGGCCGGGGCGGAACGCGCTGTTCACTACCTCGACCTGGTCAGGGTGGACGACCCACTTCCCGTCGAAGCCGAGGGCCGCCGCGCTCACCGCCGCCGCCCGCAGGCCGTCCAGGTCGCCGATCGCCGCGTATGGCCCGTCGATCGCCTGCAGCCCGGCCGAGCGCGCGGCCACCAGCACCCGCAGCAGCGGGTAGTGGAGCGCATCGCCGGGATACCCCGGCGGCGGGACGCCGATCCGCAGCGAGCGCATGCCGAGGCTGGCCATGAGGTCGGCGGGGCCGACGATCAGCGTGGTGAGCCTGGGCGAGGCGGCGGCGATCCGGCCGGCCGCCTCGAGCCCTGCCGCGTCCTCGATCTGCGCCTCGATCGCGATCCGGCCGGGGGGCAGGCCGGACGCCTGCTCGACCTGCCCGAGCAGCAGGTCGAGCCAGTGGATGTGGGCAGGGGAGGCGACCTTGGGCAGCACGACCGCGTCGATCCGGCTGCCCGCCCGGGTGACGACCTCGATCACGTCGGCGAACGCCCACTGGCTCGCCGCCCCGTTGACCCGCACCGCGAGCAGCCGGCCGCCCCAGTCCGTGCCGGCCGCCACGCCCGCGACCAGGTCGCGCGCCCGCTCCTTCTCGGCCGGGGCGACCGAATCTTCCAGGTCGAGGATCAGCTCGTCGGCGGGCACGGCGGCGGCCTTGGCCAGGAACCGCTCGCTGCTGCCCGGGACGGTCAGGCAGGACCGCCTGGGCGCTGCGGCCTGGAGCGGGGCCGGAGCGCCTGCCGCGCGTTCACCGGGGCTGGCCATGGCATCTAGCATGGTCGCATGACGACCTCCTCGCCGCCAGGGACTCCCGCCGCGCCCGCCGAGAGCGCGCAACCGACCGCCGAGCAGGTCATGCGCGCGCTCGGCGGCGTGCTCGATCCCGAGATCCGCCGGCCGATCACCGAGCTCGGCATGGTCAAGCACGTCGAGGTGGCCGACGGCGGCGCCGTGAGCGTGGAGGTCTGGCTCACCGTGGCGGGCTGCCCGCTGCGGGAGACCATCACGAGGGACGTCCAGGCCGCGGTCGGCGCGCTGCCCGGCGTCACTGCGGTCCGGGTCGGGCTCGACGTCATGACCGACGAGCAGCGCCGCGAGCTGCAGGCCAGGCTGCGCGGCGGCCGGGCCGAGCCTCGGATCCCGTTCGCCGAGCCGCAGTCCCTGACCAGGGTCATCGGGGTCGCGAGCGGGAAGGGGGGCGTGGGCAAGTCATCCGTCACGGTCAACCTGGCTGCCGCCCTGGCCGCGGCCGGCCAGTCGGTCGGGCTGCTCGATGCCGACATCTACGGGCACTCGGTGCCGCGGATGCTCGGCACCGGCGACCGGCCTACCCGGGTCGAGCAGATGATCATGCCGCCGGTCGCGCACGGCGTGAAGGTGATCTCCGCCGGCATGCTCAAGCCGCCGGGCAACGACCCGCTGCCGCTGCGCGGGCCGCGCCTGCACGGCCTGCTGCAGACCTTCCTCGCCGAGGTCTACTGGGGCGACCTGGACGTGCTCCTGCTCGACCTGCCACCGGGCACCGGCGACGTGGCGATCTCCGCTGCCCACCTGCTGCAGGGATCGGAGCTGATCGTGGTGACGACGCCGCAGCTGGCCGCGGCCGAGGTCGCCGAGCGGGCCGGCTCGCTGGCCAACCAGCTTCATCAGCGGGTGATCGGCGTCATCGAGAACATGGCCTACCTCGCCTGCCCGCACTGCGAGGGCCGCGTCGAGGTGTTCGGCAGCGGCGGCGGCGAGGCGGTCGCGCAGGCCCTGACCAGGCTCACCGGCGCCAGCGTCCCGGTCCTCGGCCAGGTGCCGATCGACCTGAGGATGCGCGAGGCGGGCGACGGCGGGATCCCCGTCGTGCTCGGCGAGCCCTCGTCCCCGGCCGCGCGCGAGCTGGCCAGGATCGCCGCGGGCCTGGCCCGGCGCTCGCGCAGCATCGTCGGCCGCCAGCTCGGCCTGACCCCGGTCTGACCCGCGCCGGGCCGGCCCCGTCCGACCCGCGCCGTGCGCCGTCGGCCCGGCGAGCGGCCGGCCAGCGTCGTCAGGTCGCCTCCAGGTCATGGGGCGGGATCTCGCCCGGGAGCAGCCGGGGGTCGCCGTCGGCCGCGGAGATGTCCGCCGGCCCCGGATCCGGCCCGCCGACCGCGGGCGGGAGGTCATCCTCCAGGTCGTCGAGCAGGTGCTTGCGGACGAATGCCCGGGGGTTCAGGTCGCTCAGGTCGAAGTCCGCGAATTCCGGGCCGAGGTGCTCGGAGAGGTCGGCCCGCGCCGAGTCGGCCAGGCGCCGCAGGTTCCGCAGTGCCTGCCCGGCCTGGGCGGCGATCCTCGGCAGCTGCTCGGGGCCGAAGATCACCAGGCCGAGCAGGGCGAGAATGAGGATCTTGTCGATCGACAGTCCGAACAAGGTCTCGCGCTCCCGCCTTCGTGACCCGGGCCGGCCGGCCAGGTCCGCCGCTCTCAGCGTAACCGCACAGGCCGGCCTGCCGGTCAGCCGAACGGGTTGAACCAGGACTCGATGCGCCGCAGGCCCCGGGTCAGCCGTCCCCAGAACCCGAGGCCGCGCTCGTGCGGCAGCCCGTCCACCGCGCGCTCGACCGTCTCCTGCGGGGCATCGGCGATCACCGTGTAGACGAATCCCCGGGCGGACCAGGTCAGGCTCCGCTCGCCGGGGCCGCTCGCGTAGACGGCCCAGCCGCCGACGTCGGCCCGGTGCCAGCCGGGCAGCTCCTGCGGCAGCTCACCGCGCTGCACGAACACCGAGATCACCGACAGCCCGTCGGAGTAGGACGCGTCGAGCACCGTGCCGGCCCGCGTGGCGGTGCTCGTCACCGTGACGAGCGCGAGGTCGCCGGCCAGGGCCGGCGGCAGGGGCCAGCCCCGCTTGCGCAAGGCGGCGAGGGTGGTTGCCTGCGGCACCGGGCCCCAGGCCGGGGCGCCTGGCACCAGGGTGCCGTCGCCGTCGACGGCGCCGATCCTGATGTCGATGTACGCCCCCTCGTTGACCAGGCGGCCCGCCCGGTCGAACAGCTCACGGCGCAGCGGCAGCCCGGAGGACCGGTCCAGCCAGTACCGGGCGGCGAGCGTCCCGTCCCGGCGCCAGATCGACACGATCCTGGCCGGCCGCCCGCTCGCCGTGCCGTTCCCCGAGTACTCGATCCAGTAGTTGGCCCGCATCAGGCCGACCAGCCGCGCCGACACGTCCAGCACTCCCGGCGTCGCGTGAGTGCCGGCCGAGCCGTCGTCACCGGATGCCGCCGGCGCGGGGCCCGCGTCGCTGCCGCCCTGGGTGAACTCAGGCTCGTCGGCGCGGTGCCACACCTGGGCGAGGTAGGTGCTGGACCCGTCCTGGCCCCACCAGGCGACGATCTGGGTCCCGGTGTACGAGACGCTCTGGCATGCGGTGGCCGCCGCGTCCATCAGCCCGATCCCCGCGGCGATGGCCACCGGATCGAAGCGTGCGGTGCGGGCCGCCGGGCGCCTCAGCTGAGCCCCGGTGCCCCGCGCGGACAGGACCCGGACCGCCCGCTGGTGGCCGGCCAGGGATCCGACGATCACGGCCAGCACGACCAGCGACCCGATCCCGAGGACGACGGCGAGCACCGCCATCCGCAGCCGCCTCCAGTAGAGCCAGAGCATGCCGAGCGCTGCCAGGTGCCGGGCGCTACGGGGACCGGCGCGGCCCGCCATGGCCCGCCGCGGGGCTCGTCGCCGCCGGGCTGGCCGTTGCCCCTGCCGGGGCCGGGGTAACCGGGGCCTGCCCGGGCCTGGCCGACGTCGGCGCCGGGCCCGGGCCGGCCGCGCCGCGGCCCGGGGAGCCTGCGGCGCCGCCCCGGGAGGGGATGCTCGCCGCGGGCACCTGGCCGGTGTCGTAGCTGTGCTGGATCCAGTAGGCGTCCACGGCCGGCGTGACCTTCGGCTCCGCCGGCGCCGGCGTGCCGCCGAGCAGGAACGCGGCGAGACCGATGGCGACGACCAGCGCGGCCGCGGATCCGCCCGCGATCGTCCAGCCGCGCCGTGACGGCAGGGCACGCCACGGCGCCGGGCGCCCCGGGGACGGCCATGCCCGGGCCGGGCCCGGCGGGCCGCCGGCCTGGGGCAGCTGCGGCGCACGCCGGCTGAGCTCGATGAGCCGGCCGGCGATCGGGACATCCCCGCATCCTTCGCCCAGGGCGGTCATCCGCCGCTTGAGCGCCCGCAGCGCGTTCGCCTCCTGCCGGCACGCGGCGCATCCGGCGAGGTGATTGAGCACGTGGTCACGCTCGTCGTCGTCGAGCTCACCATCGACCAGAGCCGACAGCCAGCGCCCGAGGTGGCTCATCGGCGATCCACCTCGCCCACCTCGAGCGCCTGGCGGGGCCGGCGGTGCTCCAGGGCCGTCCGCAGCTGGGCGCGGCCGCGGTGAATGCGGCTGCGGACGGTCCCGAGCTTGACGCCGAGAACGCCGGCGATCTCCTCGTAGCTGAGCCCCTCGATGTCGCAGAGGACGACCGCCGCGCGGTACTCCGGCGGCAGGTCGGCCAGGGCCGCCGCGACGTCGCCGTCGAGATGGCGCTCGTCGAAGGCCTGGGAGGGCGTCGGCTCGGCCCCGCACAGCCGTGCCGTGATCTCCTCGCCGAGCCCCTCGAACCTGATCCGCTGCCGGCGCCTGGTGATGTCGAGGAACAGGTTCGTGGTGATCCGGTGCAGCCAGCCTTCGAAGGTCCCGGGCGTGTAGGTCGGCAGGGAGCGGAACACCCGGACGAAGACCTCCTGGGTCAGGTCCTCGGCGTCGTGCCGGTTGCCGGTCAGCCGGTAGGCCAGGCGGTAGACCCTCGCCGAGTGCTCGCGCACGACCTGCTCCCAGCTCGGCGGCGTCCACTCGGCGACCTGGCCGCCGGCCGCCTGCGCCGGGTCACCCACCACCTCTGACCGCATCGTCCCCTGCCTCACCGCCGGCTCGCTCCGACCGCCTGCCCGTGCCGCCTCCGCCGAGGCCTTCCCGCTCCCGCCGGCGCCATTCGTGGTGACGGCCGCACCACGTGAACGTGCGGCCGGCGGGCGCTGTTCCCGGCCGCGGCCACCTGGCGCTAGGCTGCCGCGCGTAGGTCGCCCGCACCCGCAGGGTATAGGAGGTCGCCATCACCGGCGCGGAGGTCACCCCGATCCTCGGCGAGTACGCCGAGGAGGACGAGCCGCTGCGGACGGCGCGCAGGAACGCCCAGGAGGTCGGCGGCGCGGTGCCGGTCAGCCCGCTCACCGGGGCGACGCTGCGGTTCCTCGCCGCCGCCATCGCCGCGAAGGCGGTGGTCGAGATCGGCACCGGCTGCGGCGCGTCCGGCATCTGGCTGCTCCGCGGGATGCGGCCCGGCTCCGTCCTGACCAGCGTCGACGTTGAGCCGGTGCACCACCGGCTGGCCCGGGAGGCGTTCGGCCAGGCCGGCTTCGCGCCGGGGCGGTACCGGCTCATCGCCGGCCGGGCCCTGGAGGTGCTGCCCCGGCTCGCCGACGGCGCCTACGACCTGGTGTTCTGCGACGCCGACAAGCGCGAGTACCCCGAGTACCTCACCGCGGCGCTGCGCCTGCTCCGGCCGGGCGGCATCGTCGCGTTCGACAACGCGATCTGGGCCGATCAGGCGCCCAACCGCGCGCACCAGGACCCCGCGACCGCCGCGGCCGGCGAGCTGCACGACCAGGTCCTCGCCGATCCCGGCCTGGTGCCCGTGCTGCTGCCGGTCGGCGGCGGGCTGCTCGCCGCCGTCAAGCGGCCCGCTCAGGCGCGCTGACAGCGCTGGCTGGCCCGCCGTCGGCCAGCCAGCGCAGCAGCAGCCGCGTGCCGAAGCCGGTCGCCCCCGCGCTCAGCTCGCCGTCGTCGCGCGCCGCCCTGGCCGCGCCGGCGATGTCCAGGTGCGCCCAGGCCCGCCGGCCGGCGAACCTGCGCAGGAAGAGCGCGGCGACGATCGAGCCCGGCAGCCCCTCGGCCCGGGGAACGTTCGCGAGGTCGGCCACCGGCGAGCCGAGGGCGTCGGCGTACTCGGCGGCCAGCGGCATCCGCCAGAGCCGGTCCCCGCACGCCTCCCCGGCGGCGAGCAGCGCCGCTGCCAGATCCTCGTCGGTGGAGTACAGCGCCGCCCGGCCGCTGCCGAGCGCCACGCGGGCGCTCCCGGTCAGCGTGGCCAGGTCGACCAGCACGTCGGGGGCCAGCTCCGCGTCGGCGTAGGCCAGCGCGTCGGCAAGGACCAGGCGGCCCTCCGCGTCGGTGTTCAGCACCTCGACCGTCGTGCCGCCGTACTGGGTGATGACGTCGCCGGGCCGGTACGCCGAGCCGGACGGCATGTTCTCCGCGGCGGCGGCCAGCCCGGTGACGCGCTGCCCGACGCCGAGCGCGCCGAGGGCCGACATCGCGGCGATCACGGCGCCCGCGCCGGCCATGTCGGTCTTCATGGCCTTCATGCCATCATTGGGCTTCAGGTTCAGGCCGCCGCTGTCGAACGTGATCCCCTTGCCGACGAGCACCGCGTGCCGCGGCGCGCCCGGCGGGTCGTACCGCAGCTCGATGAGCCTGGGCCGGCGATGAGATCCGGAGCCGACGGCAAGGATCCCGCCGAAGCCCGCCGCGGCGAGCCCGGCCTCATCCAGGACGCGGATGCCGAGCCCGGCACGCTCCGCCACCTGCGCCGCCTGCCCGGCCAGCCAGTGCGGCGACTTGCCCGGCGCGGGAGCGTTGGCGAGGTCCCGGGCCAGGGCCACGGCGCCGGCGATCACCGACGCCCGCTCCACCGCGCCGGCCAGCGCCGCGAACCCCGCAGGCCCGGGCCGGGCGGGATCGTCCACCAGCAGGCGGACCTCGGCGGGCTGGCCCCCGGAATCGGCCGCCGGGGCGCTGTACCGGTAGGATCCGAGCAGGATGCCCTCGGTGAACGCGGCCACCTGATCCGCGGGCAGGCCGGCCGCGGCATCGGCGAGGACCAGCTCGCCCGGCCGCAGCAGCCGCCCGAGCTCGCCGCCCGCCCGGCGCAGATCGGCCGGCGACCGCTCGCCGACGCCCAGGAAGGCGACCCTCACCGGCGACTGCCCCGCGCGGGTCACCGTCTGCGCGATGTGCCCGGGCCGACCGGAGTGCTCGTAGGCGGCGACGACGTCCCGCGCGCTCGGCCCGAGCACGCCATCCAGGGCCGGGTCCGCGGCGACCTCGCCCCCGGACCCGACCGCGATCACGGCCAGGCTCGCCGGCTCCCATGCCCCCTCGCCCATCCGCCGCAGGCACTGCCCGGCGGTGCCCGACGCGGCCCGGCTGGTGGCGACGACGGCGCAGGTGACGGGCATCGGCCGGTCACCTTACCCGACGGCAGAGTCGAGTGCGCTGCTCAGCGCCCTGGCCTCATCGGGTGTCAGCTCGACGACTAGCCTGCCACCGCCCTCCAGCGGCACGCGCATCACGATCCCGCGGCCCTCCTTGGTGACTTCGAGCGGACCGTCACCCGTCCGCGGCTTCATCGCCGCCATGCTGCCTCCCCTTCGCGTAGTGCCACCGCGCCGTGACCCGGCCAGGCGCGCGACGGCGCCCCCACGGCCTGCAGTCGGTCCGGGCCGAGTGCCGCCAAGCCACATCCACCTCAATCTGTACCTCTATTATCGGTCAGCGCCCAGTCCCGGAGTGCGCCGATCAGCGCCGAGGAGTTCCCAGGGCCGCAGGCGGACGTGACACTGGACGGGTGAACGCCAGATCAGCGCTGTTCGACCTGTACGGTGATTATCTGCTCAGCCGGGGCAAGCAAGCGCCCGTGGCTGCCCTGGTCCGGGTGCTCGCGCCACTGGGCATCTCCGCCCCGGCGGTCCGCACCGCGGTGTCCCGGATGGCCAGGCAGGGCTGGCTGGCCCCGGTGCGGCTGCCCGAGGGGGCCGGCTACGGGCTCACCCCGCGCGCCGTGCGCCGGCTCCGGCAGGCCGCTGAGCGCATCTACGACCGCCGTTCCCCCGGCTGGGACGGACACTGGCACGTCGTCGTGCTCGAGCGGGTGCCCGAGCGGGCACGGCGGGACCGGCTCAGGTCGGCCCTTGGCTACCTCGGGTACGCCTGCCTGGACGGCTCGTCGTGGATCAGCCCCCGGCCCTCCGTCGAGCTCGACGCGCTGCTCGCCGCCGAGCACGTCCGCGCCGAGCGGTTCCTGGCCCGCCACGACGGCGATGCCCGGGGCCTGGCGGCCAGGGCCTGGGACCTCGATGGCCTGGCGCACTCCTACGAGCGGTGGCTGGACTTCGCCCGGGAGCTGCTCGGGAGCGCGGACGGCGGCCGGGGCGACGAGGCGGTGTTCGCGGTGCGCAGCGCGCTCGTCCACGAGTGGCGCAAGTTCCTGTTCATCGACCCCGGCCTGCCCGCTGAGCTCCTGCCGGCGCCATGGCCGGGGTCGGTGGCCGCGGAGTACTTCGACGCCGAGGCAGCGAGGCTGCTGCCCGCCGCCGCGCGCTTCGTGGAGTGCTGCCTGACTGACGGGTCCCGGCGCGCGCGGGACTGACATGCTAACGTGCCGGGCCGCCCGGCCGGCGGCGGCTCCCGCGGGCCAGCGGCCGCGACCAGTTCCTCGTGCAGCCAGACGATCCGCTCCACGGCCTCGGTCAGGTCGCTCACGTGCAGCCGGTCGTAGCCGCCGCCGGGCTCGGGCCACCAGACGACGTCGCCGCGGCACCAGACCGTGGGCCCGGGGGAAACCGAGAGCACCGCGAGCTCTCCGCCGGGCTCGTTCACCTGCACCAGGCCGGCGCCCAGGCCGCGATCGGCGAGCGCGGCGGCGACCTCCCCGATGGCCTGGCGGCCCCGGGGGGCATACCTCTGGCAGGTGGCAAGGTCGCTGGCGGGGGGAACCCGAAGCGCGAACCAGACCGCCTTGCCGGGCACCTTCCACGCGCCGAGCCTGCCCCTGGTCGGGTGATGCCCCCAGTGCCCGGCCGACAAGCCGGCGACCATCTGCAGTCCCCGCCCGCGGACCGAGTCCGGGCCGGCGGGCACGGCGGCGCCCACGGGGGCCGGCTCGCCGGCATCCCACCCGGGCTCGGAGTCGAAGATCTTGCAGACGATCTCCCTCCCCGAGCGAACCGACCGGACGTAGACCCACAGCTCAGGCACGCCGCTGACCGGGCGGCGGGTGCGCTTGCTGAACTCGATGTTCGCGTGCGCGTTCAGCGTGTTGGCCGCCAGCTCGCTCGCCATCGTCATGCCATCGTGCACCAGGTCGGCGGGCAGGCCGACCTCGGCCAGAGCCTCGCGGAAGAACCGCCTCGCAGCGCCGGCGCAGGTCGCGTCGAGGGGAAGCGGCCGCACGAAGCACCCGCCGCTGGCCACGCTCTGCCGCGCCAGCCCGGCTGCCGGGGCCGAGGGCGGCAAGGCGCCCTCGGCCATCGCGCGCAGGTTCACCGATGCCCCCTCGGCCATCATCTGCCCCTCCCGCGCCAGCGGGGCGGGCGAGGACACGTCAGCCAGCGGGGCCGCCAGCCAGGAATCATCGTGACCGGGCCGCCTGGCCTGCTCACGGCCGGCGCCGCCCCGGTCGGCGGGAGACAGTAACATCTTTATCCGCCTTCCCGGGACGTAGGCCTGCGAAACACAAGGCTAGGCGAATTCCGGCGGTTCGCAATCGCTCTGAGAGCAATGGCCCCGATCATCGGCGGGGGGCAAGCCTCCCCGCAATTCATCGACATCACACGGTCAGGCATCTAACTCTTCGCGGCGCCCCCGCGCGGGCGCCGCCCGCAAGCACCTCGGGCGCCGCTCCGGAAGCACCCGGCGAGATGGTCGTCCACCACGCCGCAGGCCTGCATCATCGAGTAGGCCGTGACGGGCCCGGTGAATCGGAAGCCGTGGCGGCGCAGCCGGGCCGACAGCGCCTTGGAGGCCGGCGTCCACGCGGGTACGTCGGCCAGGCTGACCGGGGCCGGCCGGGGGTCGCCGGCCGCGTGGGCCCACACCGTGGCGGCCAGGCCACCGGGCAGGTCCAGCGCCGCGCGGGCGTTCGCGATCGCCGCCTCGATCTTGGCGCGGTTCCTCACGATGCCTGGGTCGGCGAGGAGCCGGGTGACGTCGCCGCTGCCGAACGCCGCGACCGCGGCGATGTCGAACCTGCGGAACGCGGCACGGAAGTTCTCCCGCTTGCGCAGGATCGTCAGCCAGGACAGGCCGGACTGGAAGGCCTCCAGGCACAGCCGCTCGAACATCGCCGTGTCGTCCCGTACCGGCCTGCCCCACTCCTCGTCGTGGTAGGCGAGGTACTCGGCGCTGCCCAGGCACCACGGGCAGCGGAGCCGGCCATCGGGCCCTGGCCGCGCGCCGCTCACGGGCGCGGGCCCGGGGCAGGTGGCGGCTCTGCCACGGGCCGCGCGCCGGGCGCCGGGGAGGAGGCCGCGTGGACCGCGCCC
This sequence comes from Actinomycetota bacterium, assembly GCA_021324595.1. Lineage (GTDB taxonomy): Bacteria > Actinomycetota > Actinomycetes > Streptosporangiales > Streptosporangiaceae > Chersky-822. The sequence goes on from JAJPIV010000135.1 coordinate 15,631, forward strand.
AGTGAGCGCAGCGCCTCGCGCAGCCGCGCGATCTCCGCGTCCTTGTCGGCGAGCAGCTGCGCGACGCGGCTGAAGGCTGCCGCCGTCGCCTGCACCTGATAGCCGATGAGCCCCAGCGGCGGCCGCAGCGTGGCCACGTCGGCAGGCGTGGCCAGGCGCGGCGGCTCCCGAGGGCGATCGGGGCTGAACATCGCCATCTCCCCGCCACCGCCCCGGGCCGCGATCACGGTGCCGGCGACGATCGCCGCGGCGGCCGCCAGCATCACGAACGGCATAGTGAGAATCGTGCCATGACATACGGCTGGCCGGCACTCCCGCCGGGTCCCGCGACGCCCGCGCGCATCCTCGCCGTCGCCGGGCCCGCGACCGCGGATGCGGCGCTGTCCGCCGGCGCGGACCTCATCGACCTGGAAGATCTCGGCCCGCGGGAGGTGGCGCGGTTCGCGGCGCGCCATCCCGGCACTGGGTTCTGCGCGCGCAGCGGCACGGCCGCGCTGACCAGGCACCTCCCGCTGGCCGCCCGGAGCGGCGCCGTCCTCGTCTGCGCCAGCGCCGCCGCGGCCCGCCGGTCCGGGCTGCCACCGTCCCGGGTGGTGGTCGCGGCGCCGCTGACCGGGATCGCGGAGCTGGCTGAAGCCGGGTTCGGCGCGCTGGTCGACGCCGACGACGCCGGGCGGGACGGGGGGATCCACGCCATCGTCGCCGCGGCGGCGCTCGCCTGCTGGCTCGGCGCTGCGATCGTCCGCACCCGCCATCCGCTGGCGGTGCGCCGGGCGGTCGACATGGCCGCCTCGATCGCGGGGCTGCGCCCACCCGCGCGCGCGGTCCGTGGCCTGGCCTGACCGGCGGCCCTGGCGCCAGCCGACGGCCCCGGCGCGAGCCGGCGTCCCCTCGCCCCGCGCGGGGCCGCGGTCAGGCGTCCACTCCGTGGTCCCGCAGGACCTCGTTGAGCGCCGCCTTGTCGTGCCGGTCGCCCTCCGGCAGCCGCTTGAGCACGAGCACGCACGGCAGGCCGAACTCCCCGCCGGGGAACCGGCGCGGCCTGGTGCCGCCCACGCAGACCGACCAGGCGGGCGCCTCCCCCCGGGCCAGCTCCTCCCCCGTCTGCGCATCGATCACGTGGGTGGACGCGGTCAGGATCGTCCCCGCGCCGAGCACCGCCCCGGTGCGGACCCGCGCGCCGCCGACGACCATGCACCGCGAGCCGATGAACGCCTCGTCCTCGACCACCGCCGGCACCGCCTCCGGCGGCTCAAGCACCCCGCCGATCCCGACGCCCCCGGCCAGGTGGACGTTCCTGCCGATCTGCGCGCAGGACCCGACCGTCGCCCACGTGTCCACCATCGTCCCCGAGCCGACGTAGGCGCCAATGTTGACGAACGACGGCATCAGGACGGCGCCGGGGGCGACGTGGGCGCCCCAGCGCACGATCGCGCCCGGCACCACCCTCACCCCGTCCAGGCGCGAGGCGAGCGGCACCCGGTCGTGGTAGCGGAACTCGCCCGCCCGCGAACGCACCATGGGCATCACCCGGAACGCAAGCAGGATGGCGCGCTTGGCCCGCTCGTCCACGACGACCCGGCCGCTGTCCGGATCGGCCCGCGCGACCCGCACCTCACCCGAGCCGATGCGGTCCACCGCCGCGGCGATGACCTGCCGCGCCGCCGCGTCCTCCGGGGTCAGCGCGGCGCGCGCCTGCCACAGCTCGTCGATCCGCTCCGGCAGCGCCGGTTCCGCCGCCCGGGCGGCTGGTTCCACGCTCACCCGAGAGAGCCTAGCGGCAGCGGCGCGGCGGGTACCTTCTGATGCGTGGCAGCTTCGCGCTCGCGGCGGGCCGGGGTGACGGCCCTGCTGGTGCTGATGGCCGTGCTCGCGGCGCTGGCGATCGTCAAGGCACGGCACGTGCGCCTGCCGCTCGTCTCCTCCAGCGGCTGCCTGGCGCGCGGGCGCCAGGCCGTGGTCCCGCTCACCACCGGCCAGGCGGAGATCGCCGCCACGATCGCGGGCGTCGCGCTGAGCCGCTCGATGCCGGTCCGGGCGGTCACGATCGCGTACGCGGCCGCGCTGCAGGAGTCGGGCCTGGCGGACCTGCCGTATGGCGACCGTGACTCGGTCGGCGTGTTCCAGCAGCGCCCCTCGCAGGGCTGGGGCACCAGGCGGCAGCTGCTCGACCCGGTCTACGCCAGCGCCCGCTTCTTCGCGGCCCTCGCGCGCGTGGCCGGCTACCAGCGCCTGCCCGTCTACCAGGCCGCCCAGGCGGTGCAGCACAGCGCGGACGGCCGCGCCTACGGCCAGTACGCGGGCCAGGGCGCGGCGATGGCGACGGCGTTCACCGGCCAGGTGCCGCACGGGGTGTGGTGCTGGTACGGCAGCCCGGTCAGGGGCCCTGGCCGGCTGGCCGCGGCCCGCCGGGAGCTGGCCAGGATATTCGGGCGGCTGCCGGCCGGCCGGGCCCCCGATCCGGGGCTTCGGGTGCTGGCCGCCGGGCCGGGCGGCTGGGCGGTGGCCTCCTGGCTGGTCACCCACGCGGCCGCCTACGGGATCCGGACCGTCACCTTCGATGGCTACCAGTGGACGGCGGCGAGCGGGCAGGGCGGCTGGCGGCGGGAGCGCCCCGGCCCCCGGCGACCGCCCCGGGCCGGCGTAACCTTCGGCTGACGCCCCGGCGCTCCGGCGGCGCGCCACCGGTCCGGGCTGCCGCGACCGGCCGGACCCGCGATAATGAACCAGGTACCGCAGGCCGGCCCCTTGCCGCGGCTGACTAAGGAGTTCCGAACGTGACCTACATCATCGCCCTGCCCTGCGTCGACGTGCTTGACCGGGCATGCATCGAGGAGTGCCCCGTCGACTGCATCTACGAGGGCGAGCGCATGCTCTACATCCACCCGGACGAGTGCGTGGACTGCGGCGCGTGCGAGCCTGTCTGCCCCGTCGAGGCGATCTACTACGAGGACGACGTCCCGGCGCAGTGGAAGGAGTACTACAAGATCAACGTCGAGTTCTTCGAGGATCTCGGCTCCCCGGGCGGCGCGTCGAAGACCGGCAAGATCGGCAAGGATCACCCCGCGGTCGCGGCGCTGCCGCCGCAGGCCACCGGGCACTGACCCGGCGGAACGCGCCGTGACCGGCACGGGTGCCGCGGCCGGGAGGGCGCCGCGCGCGGCGGCCCGGGGAACGCTCGCGGCGCGCCTGCCCGCGTTCCCCTGGGACCGGCTCGAGCCGTTCGCGCGGATCGCCCGCTCCCATCCCGGCGGGATCGTGGACCTGTCGGTCGGCGCCCCCGTTGACCCGGTGCCCGAGGTGGTCCGCGCCGCTCTGGCGGCCGCAGCCGACTCGCCCGGCTACCCGCTCACCCGGGGGACCGGGGAACTCCGCCGCGCCGCCGCCGGCTGGCTCGCCCGGCGCCACGCGGTCGAGCTGGACCCGGGGGCGGTCCTCCCGGTCATCGGCACCAAGGAGTTCATCGCGTGGCTCCCCTGCGCGCTCGGCCTCGGCCCGGGGGACCGGGTGGCCCACCCCGAGCTTGCCTACCCCACCTACGACATCGGGGCGAGGCTGGCCGGCGCCGTCCCGGTCGCCGCCGACGAGCCCGACCGGCTGCCCGGCCCGCCGCCCGCGCTTGCCTGGCTCAACTCGCCGGCGAACCCGACCGGCCGAGTGCTGCCGGCGGCGCGGATGCGCGAGCTGGTCGGCTGGGCGCGCGCCGCCGGCGCGGTCCTCGCCTCCGACGAGTGCTACCTCGACCTCGGCTTCGAGGAGGCCCCGGTCTCGGTTCTCCACCCTGACGTCAGCGGCGGCTCGCACTCGGGCCTGCTCGCGGTGTTCTCGCTGTCCAAGCGCTCCAACCTGGCCGGCTACCGGGCCGGCTTCGTCGCCGGAGACCCGGCCCTGATCGCGAGCCTGCTGGAGCTCCGCAGGCACGCCGGCCTGATGGTCCCCGCCCCGGTCCAGGCCGCGATGACCGCGGCGCTGGGCGACGATGAGCATGCCCGGGCGCAGCGCGCCAGGTACGGGCGCCGCCGCGAGGTGCTGCGGACCGCGCTGGAGCGGGCCGGCTGGCAGATCGCCCACTCGCGGGCCGGCCTGTACCTGTGGGCCCGCCGGCCCGGGTCCGGCTGCTGGGAGTCGGTCCGGGCGCTCGCCGGGATCGGCGTGCTGGCCTCGCCGGGCGAGTTCTACGGGCCGGGCGGCGCCGGCCACGTCCGGCTCGCGCTGACCGCCACGGACGAGCGGATCGCCGCCGCCGCGGCCCGCCTGGGCGCCGCCGCGCCAGCCTGAGCCGCCGCGGGCGGGCCGGACTGCGGGCAGGCCGGGCCGGCGGCCCGGAAGGGCGCGCCGTGGGCCCGTGCGGAGGACGCCGGCCCGGCCCTGGACTCCGCGTGACCATGGCTGGTGGATGCCACCGGGCAGCGCATATCGTTCCGGCTGTGACCGTCCTCGCCTCCGCGCTCGACCCGCGCTCGGCCAGCTACCAGGCCAGGCGCTCGGCGATGCTGGCCAGGATCGCCGAGCTCGACGCCGAGCACGCCAAGGCGGTCGCCGGCGGCGGGCCGGCGTACCTGGAGCGGCACAGGCGCCGGGGGAAGCTGACCCCGCGGGAGCGCATCGAGCTGCTCATCGACCCTGACTCGCCGTTCCTGGAGCTGTCGGCCCTGGCCGGGCATGGCACCGGGTTCCCGGTCGGCGGCAGCGGGGTGACCGGGATCGCGGTGATCCGCGGCACCGAGTGCGTGATCAGCGCGAACGACCCGACGGTGCGCGGCGGCTCGACGAACCCCTGGTCGCTGCGCAAGACCCTGCGGGCGATGCGGATCGCGATGGAGAACCGGCTGCCGCTGGTCAGCCTGGTCGAATCCGGCGGCGCCGACCTGCCGACCCAGAAGGACATCTTCATCCCGGGCGGGCAGGTCTTCCGCGACCTGACCCGCCTGTCCGCCGCCGGGATCCCCACGATCGCGCTGGTCTTCGGGAACTCCACCGCGGGCGGCGCCTACGTGCCGGGAATGAGCGACTACGTGATCATGATCGAGGGCCGCTCGAAGGTCTTCCTCGGCGGCCCGCCGCTGGTCAAGCTGGCCACGGGCGAGGAGTCCGACGACGAGTCGCTCGGCGGCGCGGCCATGCACGCCCGCCGGTCCGGGCTCGCGGACTTCCTCGCCGCCGGCGAGCACGACGCGCTGCGGATCGGCCGCTCGGTCGTGGCGCGGCTGAACTGGCGCAAGCTCGGCCCCGGCCCGCTGGCCGCGCCAGCCCCGCCGGCGCACGACCCCGAGGAACTGCTCGGCATCGTCCCCGAGGACCTCAAGGTGCCGTTCGACCCCCGCGAGGTGATCGCGCGCATCGTGGACGGCTCGGAGTTCGACGAGTTCAAGCCGGCATACGGCACCAGCCTGGTGACCGGCTGGGCGATGCTGCACGGCTACCCGGTCGGCATCCTCGCCAACGCCCGAGGCGTGCTGTTCAGCGAGGAGTCGCAGAAGGCGGCCCAGTTCATCCAGCTCGCCAATCAGTCCGGGACGGCGCTGCTGTTCCTGCAGAACACCACCGGCTACATGGTGGGGGCCAGCTACGAGCAGGCCGGGATCATCAAGCACGGCGCGATGATGATCAACGCGGTGTCCAACAGCCGGGTCCCGCACCTGACCGTCGTGATGGGCGCCTCCTACGGGGCCGGGAACTACGGCATGTGCGGCCGGGCATACGACCCGAGGTTCCTGTTCTCCTGGCCGAGCGCCAGGTCCGCGGTGATGGGGCCGGCCCAGCTCGCCGGGGTGCTGTCGATCGTCGGCCGCCAGGCCGCCGCCGCGCGGGGCGAGCCTTACGACGAGGCGGCCGACGCCGCGATGCGGCAGGCGGTGGCCGGCCAGATCGAGGCGGAGTCCCACGCCTTCTTCCTGTCCGGGCGGCTCTACGACGACGGCGTCATCGACCCGCGGGACACCCGGTCGGTTCTCGGCATCTGCCTGTCGGCGATCGACAGCGCCCCGCGGCCCGCCATCCCGGGCGACGGCACGGCCGGCCCCGCGTGGCCCGGCGCGGGCCGCTACGGCGTGTTCCGGATGTGACGGCCATGCCGCAGGTCACCAGCGTGCTCGTCGCCAACCGCGGGGAGATCGCCCGGCGCATCTTCGCGACCTGCCGCCGGGCCGGGATCGCCACCGTCGCCGTCTTCTCCGACGCCGACGCCGGCTCGCCGCACGCCGCCGAGGCGGACCGCGCGGTCCGGCTGCCCGGCACCGGGGCTGGGCCGACCTACCTGAACGGGCCCGCGCTCGTCGCGGCCGCGCGTGCCGCGGGCGCCGACGCGGTTCACCCCGGCTACGGGTTCCTCGCCGAGGACCCGGCCTTCGCCCGGCTGGTCACCGGTGCCGGGCTGACGTGGATCGGCCCGCCCCCGGCGGCGATGCAGGCGATGTCCCGCAAGCTGGAGGCCCGTGCCGTCGCCGCTGCGGCCGGCCTGCCGGTGCTGCCCGAGCTCGACCCGGCCGCGGTGAGCGAGTTCCCCGTCCTGGTGAAGGCCTCGGCGGGCGGCGGCGGCCGGGGCATCCGGGCGGTGCACGGCCCGGAGGGCCTCGCCGAGGCGGCCGAGGCGGCCCGGCGGGAGGCGCAGGCCGCGTTCGGCGACGGGACGGTGTTCTGCGAGCCGCTGCTGACCGGGGCCCACCATGTCGAGGTCCAGGTGCTCGCCGACGCCGCCGGGACGGTGTGGGCGCTCACCGAGCGGGACTGCTCGGTGCAGCGCCGCTTCGCGAAGGTGGTCGAAGAGTCCCCCTCCCCCGTGGTCGGGCCCGGCCTTCGGGAGCGGCTCCACCGGGCCGCCGCCGAGCTGGCTCGCGCGGTCGGCTACCAGAGCGCGGGCACGGTCGAGTTCCTGGTCGACCCCGCCACCGGGAGCTTCTTCTTCCTGGAGTTCAACACCAGGCTGCAGGTCGAGCACCCGGTGACCGAGTGCGTCCACGGCATCGACCTGGTCGCGCTGCAGATCGCGGTCGCCGAGGGAATGGCGCTGCCCACGGAGCCGCCGCCCGCGGCCGGCCATGCGATCGAGGCGCGGCTGTACGCCGAGGACCCGGCCGACGGGTTCCGCCCCGCCACCGGGATCGTCCGGAGGCTGGAGATCCCCGGGGTGAACGGCCGGTTCGGCCCGCCAGCGCCGCGCCGGGATCACGCCCTCGGTCCAGCCGCGGCCGGCGAGTGGTGGCGCCTGGCCGCCCCGTTCCTGCGCCTGGACAGCGGGGTTGAGCCGGGCACCGAGGTCACGTCCCACTACGACGCGATGCTGGCCAAGGTGATCGCCTGGGCCGGCGACCGGGCCGGCGCCCTGCGGCGCCTGGCCGCGGCGCTGTCCGGCGCGAGGATCGCCGGCCCGGCCACCAATCGCGACCTGCTGGTCGCCGTGCTGGGCGACCATGCGTTCCGCGAGGGCCGCGCGGACACTGCCCTGCTGGCGGGCTGGGACCTGGCGGCGCTGCGGCCAGGCCGGCGCGCCTGCGCGCTGTCTGCGGCCGCGGCGTCGGCCGCGATCGCGGCGGCCAACCGCGAATCTGCATCCGTCGCCCGGGCTGTCCCCGGGGGATTCCGCAACGTGTGGTCCCAGCCGCAGCTGACCGCGTTCGACGGGCCGGCCGGCCGGATCGAGGTCGCGTACCGGTGGACCCGGGCCGGGGGCATCGAGCTGGTCGGGATCACCGATGGCGAACGGGCGGGCGAGGAGGGCCGGGCACGGGGCGGCGAGGCCGGCGGCGCCTGCGGCGGGGCGGCACCCGGGCGTGCCGCCGTGACCGGATTCAGCCCCGGCACGGTGACGCTGGAGGCCGACGGCGTCCGCTACCGGTTCGAGGTGACGAGGGAGGAGAACGATGCCTGGGTCCACTCGCCGCTCGGATCGGTGCGGCTCACGGTGCTCGATCGCCTGCCAGCGGCCGCCGCCGCGGCCGAGCCGGGCTCGCTGCGCGCGCCGATGCCAGGCGGCGTGGCCAGGATCGGCGCCCTGGCCGGGGACCGGGTGGCGGCCGGCCAGGTGGTGGTCGTGCTCGAAGCGATGAAGATGGAGCACCAGGTCACCGCGCCCGCCGCCGGAGTGCTCACCGAGGTGCGGGTCAGCCCCGGCGCTCAGGTGGAGGCCGGCGACGTGCTCGCCGTGATCTCCCCCGATGGCGGGCCTGGCTAGCGGGACGCGACGGCCCCGGGATGCCGCGGGCGAGGCGACCCGCCGCGCGGTAGCCTGCGCCGGTCTGAGACCCTGGGGTGAGCACATCATGGCCGCGGCCGGTGCCAGGCCCGTCGCCCGCCGGGCCGGGTGATCTGCCGGCAAGGAGGATGCGTGCGGCACGAGAGCGACCACGCGGCCCGTTCCGGCCCGGGCGAGCCGCCCGCCACCGGCTCGCCGACCGTCGTCAGGTCCCGGTCGGCAGGTGGCGTCGCGACCATCACGCTGGACTCGCCGGGCAACGCGAACGCTCTCTCCAGCGCGCTCGTCGGTCAGCTCAGGGCCGCCATCGCCGGGGCGCTCGCCGATGCCGCGGTCCGGGTCCTCGTCCTGACCGGAGCGGGCCGGGCGTTCTGCTCGGGCGCGGACCTGACGGAGGCGAGGACCTCGCCGGGCAGGTCGGCCGGGCTGCTGGCCGGGGTGATCGAGGCGCTGTGGGAGAGCGGCAAGCCGGTGGTCTGCCGGGTGAACGGCGCGGCACGGGCCGGGGGAATGGGCCTGGTCGCGGCATGTGACATCGCGGTCGCGCCGCGCCGGGCCACGTTCGCGTTCTCCGAGGTCCGCATCGGGGTGGCGCCGGCGGTGATCTCGGTGCCGTGCCTGCGCCGGATCGCGCCGCGCGCCGCGGCCGAGCTCTTCCTCACCGGCGAGGTGTTCGACGCGGACCGCGCCGCGGCGATCGGCCTGATCTCCCGGGCCGTCCCCGACGGGGACCTGGACGCGGTCACCGGCGGGTACGTGGCTGCCCTGCTGCGCGCTGCCCCCGGGGCGATCGCGGCGACCAAGGCGATCCTGCGCGAGGGCGCCGGCGGCACGGTGGCCGACGGGCTGCGGCGGATGTCGGAGCTGTCCGGCTCGCTGTTCGCCGGCGAGGAGGCGCGCGAGGGGATGCTCGCGTTCGCCGAGCGGCGTGATCCCGCGTGGGTCGCCGGCCCGCCACAGGCCGCGGCGCGGCCCCGGGACGGGCGCGGGCATGGCAGCCGGTGACGCCCGCCGCACCGGTCCGGCTCCGGCGTTGCGGATCGCGAACTGCAGCGGGTTCTACGGAGACCGGGTCAGCGCTGCGCGGGAGATGGTCGAGGGCGGGCCGATCGACGTGCTCACCGGTGACTGGCTGGCCGAGCTGACCATGCTGCTGCTCGGCAAGGCGGTCATGGCCGGGCGGCCGGGCTGGGCGCGGACGTTCCTCACGCAGCTCGAGCAGGTCCTCCCGGCCTGCCTGGACCGCGGCATCAGGATCGTCTCGAATGCCGGCGGCCTCGACCCGGCTGGCTGCGCGGCCGCGGTCACCGAGCTGGCCAGGCGCTGCGGGGTCGACCCGGTCGTCGCCCACGTGGACGGCGACGACCTGTCCGGCCGGGTCCCCGCCCTGCTCGCCGCCGGCCACTCGCTGGCCAACGCCGACACCGGCCAGCCGCTCGCGGACGCGGGCGTCACGCCGCTGACCGCCCATGCCTACCTCGGCGGCCTGCCGATCGCCAAGGCGCTGGAGGCCGGGGCCGACGTGGTGGTGACGGGCCGGGTGACCGACGCGGCCCTCGTCGTGGGCCCGGGCATGTGGCGGTTCGGCTGGACCGGAGACGACCTGGACGCGCTGGCCGGCGCGGTCGTGGCGGGCCATCTGATCGAGTGCGGCTGCCAGGTGACCGGGGGGAACTACTCGTTCTTCGCCGAGGTGCCGGACCTGGCGCATGCCGGGTTCCCCCTCGCCGAGCTGTCGGCGGACGGCTCCGCGGTGATCACCAAGCATTCCGGCACCGGCGGCCGGGTCAGCGTCGGCACGGTCACCGCCCAGCTGCTGTACGAGATCGGGGGCCCGCGGTACCTGAACCCCGACGTGACCGCGCGGTTCGACACGGTCCGGCTGGACGACGCGGGGCCGGACCGGGTGCGGGTCAGCGGCGTCCGCGGGGAGCCGCCCCCGGCCGAGCTCAAGGTCGCGCTGAGCTACGCCGGCGGGTACCGCAACTCGATGATCCTGGCGATCGACGGCCTCGACGCCGCGGCCAAGGCGGCGCTCGCCCAGGAGGCGATCTGGGCCCGCATCGAAGGCGGGCGAGGCGCGTTCGAGGTGGCCGACGTCGAGCTCAGGGGGCAGGATCCGGCGCTGCTGCGGATCACCGTGCTCGACCCGGACCGGGCCAAGGTGGGGCGGGCGTTCTCGGGCGCCGTGGTGGAGACCGCGCTGGCCAGCTATCCGGGGTTCCACGCGCTGACCCCGCCGGGCGACGCCTCGGCATACGGCCTGTTCTGGCCCGCGCTGATCCCGGCGGACCTGGTCACCGCGCGCGTGGTGATCGGCGGGCAGGCGGTCTGGACGGGCGCGGCACGGGCAGAGCCCGCGGGCCCGGGGCGTTCCCGCGCCTTCGGGGCAGCCGGACCGCCCGGTGACGGCGGTCCCGGCGCCCACGGCATCCGCCCTGAGCCGGTCCGCCGGGTGCCGCTCGGGCTCATCGCCGGCGCCCGCTCCGGCGACAAGGGCGGGAACGCCAATGTCGGCGTCTGGGTCCGCGGCGAGGAGGAGTTCGCCTGGCTCGACGGCTACCTGACCGAGCGCCGCCTGGCCGAGCTGGTGCCGGCGATCGCCGGGCATCGGGTCGAGCGGCACCGGTTCCCGAACCTGCGCGCGCTGAATTTCGTGATCAGCGGCCTGCTCGGCCGTGGCGTGGCGGCGGGCACCCGGCTCGACCCGCAGGCCAAGGCGCTCGGGGAGGAACTGCGCGCGGCGCTCGCCGACATCCCCGAGCGGCTGATCGCGCGGCGCTCGCCCGCGCCGTGAGCGCCGCGCGAGCGCGATCACCCGCCGCCGGCGGCCTCCGCGTGCCCGGCCGGGGCGTGCGGGGCGCCACCGCCGGCTCCGGGCGCCCGGGAGGCCCGCGATCCGCGCGCCGTCCGGACGAGGACCACGATCTGGTCCCCCGGACAGCGCCAGGCCCGGATCCGGGCTGCGCGGCCGGTGGTGGCGCCTGACCGACACCGGCGTGTACCCGGGGGGCCATGACAGATCGCCCATGGCCGCGCCCGCGGCGGGCGCGGCCGGCGTCACGGCGACCTCGACGACCCGGTAGCCCGGCAGCGTGGTGGCGAGCCGGCGGCCGGCCGCATCGGGCAGCGCACCGCCGCGCCCCCGCGTGGCCAGGTCGGCCTGGCCCTGGTGGATGCGGCGCGAGACCGCGGCGGTGATGCCCGCGCCGGTGACCCAGCCGAGCACCTGGTCCCCGTCGGCGAGCCCAGCGAGCGCGTGGCCACCGCGATCATCGTCCGCCTGGCGGTCAGCACCGCCTGCACCGTCTCCTCATCGGGCCGAGCGTCGCCCATCGGCCACCGGTCCTTCCCCCGGACCTCGCGATGCGCCGGCGGGGCGGTCCGGCGGCGGGGGCGCCGGCCCCGCCAGCGGCCGTCAGGCCCGCCGGCCCGGCGGCCGCCGCGGCCAGGCCGCCAAGGCCACCACGGCGCCGGCGGCCGCGCAGGCCGCGCCGCCGAACAGGAACCACGAGCCGGCCGCCGACGCCTCGATCAGCACGCTGCCCGAGCTGGTGCCGCTCGCGAGCAGGAACGCGCAGGCCAGCCAGCCGGCCGCCGGCGCCAGCGCGCCGAGCGGGCGGCGCAGCCCCCAGCCGCCGAGCAGGCAGGTGCCGAGGATGGCCGCGTCGAAGCAGGCTGCCGCCAGCGGCGCCGGGCCGACGGCGTGGAAGAAGGTGCCGAGCACGGCCTGAGCGGCGCCGAACGCCGCCAGCGCGAGGAGGGTCGCCGCGGCCAGCGGGCCCTCCCGGCAGCCGGCCGTGCCGCCCTGGCTGTCGTCCACCGTCGCAGGCTAGTCGAGCCCGGCGAACAGGTCGTCCTCCCGGCCGCCCGGCCCGCTGGCCGGCCCCCGCGGCCCGGCGAGCAGCGTGTAGTACTCCCGGCCGAGCGCACGCCGCCCCACCCGGTCGGAGAGGGCGAAGAACGGGCTGTCGACCGCGATCTGGCTGGCGTGCGCGCGCATCGCCGCGAGCTTGGCGTCCAGGTACGCGGTCGCGTCGATCTCGGTCGTCACCTGCTCGTCCGGCACGCCGAACGGCAGGTCGTCGACCGATTCGACGGCCAGGAACCCCGCCCCGCCGCCGGCCGGCGCCGCCGCGGGGTCGCCTCCGGCCGGGCGCGTGAGCGCCATCGCCTCGGCCAGCGCCGACCGGGGCATGGCCGTCGCGTAGAACTTGCGGACCAGCCCCCCGGCCATCTCGAAGGCCCGCCAGGCGACCCGGTGCGCCTGGATGTGATCAGGGTGGCCGTAGAAGCCGTTCGCGTCGTAGGTGACCAGCACCTGCGGCCTGACCTCGCTGATCACCGCGAGCAGGGCGGCGGCGGCCTCGTCCACGTCCGCCCGCCAGAACGCGCCGGGCCACTCATTCGAGGGCGTGCCCATCATCCCCGAGTCGTGCCAGCGGCCGGGCCCGCCCAGGAAGCGGTGGTCGCTGACGCCCAGCGCCGCGCACGCGGCCGCCAGCTCGCCGATCCGGTGCTCGCCGAGCCTGTTCTCCCGGTCGTGGGCCAGGTGCGCCAGCTCGGGCGGGATGATCTCGCCCAGCTCGCCGAGCGTGCAGGTCACCAGCGTGACCGCGGCGCCCTCGGCCGCGTAGCGGGCCATCGTCCCCCCGGTGCCGATCGACTCGTCGTCGGGGTGGGCGTGCACGAGCAGCAGGCGCCGGCCCCGGTGATCGCTGCGCTGGTCCATGGGCGCGAGGATAGCGGCCCGCCGGCGGCGCCCTGCGATACTCGTGGGATGCCGGCCCGACGCGACGACGACAGCTTCCCCCGCCAGCAGGCGCGGACCCAGAACTTCAGCCTCGGCGCGCCGCGCTCCTTCCAGGTCTCCCCCGACGGCAGCCGGGTCGCCTTCCTGCGGAGCAGGAGCGGCACCGACCCGGTGACCTGCCTGTGGGTGCTCGACCTGCCCGGCGCCGCGGGCGCCGCGTCCGGCCCGGCGGAACGGCTGGTCGCCGACCCCGCGGCGATCGAGGCGGCCGGGCAAAGCCTGCCCGAGGAGGAGCGCGCGCGCCGGGAGCGCGCCCGCGAGCGGGCCGCCGGCGTGGTGGCCTTCGCGACCGACGCGAGCTGCTCGCTCGCGGCGTTCGCGCTCGGTGGCCGCGTGTTCGCGGTCGGCCTGGCCCCCGGCGCCGCGCCTGCGCGGGCCGTCACGGCGCGCTCCCCGGCGATCGATCCGCGGCCTGACCCGGCGGGGCGGCGAATCGCCTACGTCAGCGACGGCGCGCTGCGGATCGCGGACCTGCGCACCGGGGCGGACCGCGAGCTGATCGGCCCTGGCAGCGCCGGGGACCGCGCTGAGCCCGGCGACGTCACCTACGGGCTGGCCGAGTTCGTCGCCGCGGAGGAGATGGGCAGGGCGCGGGGCTTCTGGTGGGCGCCGGACGGCGCCGCGCTGCTGGTCGCGCGGGCGGACCACTCGGCCGTCCCGCGCTGGCACATCGCCGACCCCGCGAACCCGGAGCGGCCGCCGGCCCGGGTCCGCTACCCGGCCGCCGGGACGCCCAACGCGGCCGTCAGCCTGCTGATCGTCCGGCTGGACGGCCGGGCCGTGGCCGTCGGCTGGGACGACGGCTCGTTCCCCTACCTGGTCGCCGCGGAGTGGCCGGCCGGCGAGCCGCTGATCGTGGTGCAGTCGCGGGACCAGCGGCGCATGCGGCTGCTGTCCGCCGACCCGGCCACCGGAAGGACCCGCCTGCTGCGCGAGGACACGGACGAATGCTGGACCGACATCGTGGCCGGGGTGCCGGCCCGGCTGGCGGACGGCCGGATCGCCTGGGCCGCCGGCGCCGGCGGTGCCATGAGGCTGTTCGTCGCCCCGCCGGGGGAGCTCGCCGCCGCGCCGCCGGTCACCCCCGCCTGCCTGCACGTGCGCGAGGTGCTGTGCGCCGACGCGCAGACGGTCCTGTTCACCGCGTCCGGCCAGGAGCCTGCCGACATCGGGGTGTGGAGCTGGGGGCCGGCCGGGCTGAGCCGGGTCACCACCGGGCCGGCGGGCGGGGCCGGTGCGGAGCCTGGCGTCCACGGCGCCGCCCGGGCGGGCGGCACCACGGTGCTGACCACCCGGTCGATGGACGGCCCCGGGGTGGCCGCCACCGTGCTGCGCGAGCGCGAGGGCGGCCCGCCGGCCCAGGTCGCCGGGATCGCCTCGCTCGCCGAGCGTCCCCGGCTGCCCGCGCTGCGGGTCGAGCTGCTGCGGGCCGGCGACCGGGAGCTGCGGACCGCGCTCGTGCTTCCCTCCTGGCACGAGCCAGGCTCGGGCAGGCTGCCGGTGCTGATGGACCCCTACGGCGGGCCGCACGGCCAGCGGGTGCTCGCTGCCGCCGACGCCTACCTGACCAGTCAGTGGCTCGCCGACCAGGGGTTCGCGGTGATCGTCGCCGACGGCCGCGGGACGCCGGGGCGCGGCCTGGCATGGGAGCGAGCGGTCGCCGGCGACCTGGCCGGCCCGCCCCTGGAGGACCAGGTGGACGCGCTGGCCGCGGTCGCCAGGCACCGGGCCGCGCAGGGCGACCTCGACCTGGACCGGGTCGCGATCCGCGGCTGGTCGTTCGGCGGCTACCTCGCGGCCCTGGCCGTGCTGCGGCGGCCCGACGTGTTCCGCGCGGCGATCGCCGGCGCCCCGGTCACCGACTGGCGGCTGTACGACACCCACTACACCGAGCGCTACCTCGGCCACCCCGAGCGCGAGCCGGCCGCCTACGAGCGCTCCTCGCTGCTCGCCGACGCCGCGCGGCTGTCCAGGCCGCTGCTGCTCATCCATGGCCTGGCCGATGACAACGTGGTCGTCGCCCACACGCTCCGGCTCTCCTCGGCGCTGCTCGCGGCCGGCCGGCCGCACCAGGTGCTGCCGCTCACCGGGGTCACCCACATGGCCTCCCAGGAGGAGGTGGCGGAGAACCTGCTGCTGCTGCAGGTCGAGTTCCTGCGCGCCGCGCTCGGGGCCGCTCCCCGGCCGGCCCGGGGCGGGCCGCTGTAGCGAGCGTCACACGGCGCCGGCGATCCCCGGGCCGACCGGGGGATTACCGTTGGACTATGGTTCTGTGGGCGAGGCGGCCCGCGGACCGCGGCGAGCGGCGGCCGCGCGCCCCGCGGCGGCCAGCCTGAGCCCGCCGGCCTCGTTCGTCGGATCAGAGCGGAAGAAGCGCACATGACGCAGGCACCCCAGGCACCGGCCCGGACCCGGGCGCAGATCGCGGCCAGGACGCTGCGCAGGGACGCGTGGTGGCGCCAGCCGGCCATCAACGCGGCCGGCCTGCTGGCCATCGTCGTCTACCTGACCTGGGCCTCCCTGGTGAACGGCGACTACTTCTGGAAGCCCTACATCTCCCCGCTCTACTCCCCGTGCCTGACCTCGAACTGCGCCCCGGGGGCGGGATTCCACTGGGTGCCCTGGCTGACCGCGCTGACCCCGGCGATCCTCATCATCGGCGGGCCGCTGGGCTTCCGCTTCACCTGCTACTACTACCGCAAGGCCTATTACCGGGCGTTCTGGCGGTCCCCTGCCGCGTGCGCGGTGCGCGAGCCGCACGCCAGGTACAGCGGCGAGACCAGGCTCCCGCTGATCCTGCAGAACGTGCACCGCTACTTCTTCTACATCGCCCTGGCCTTCAACGTGATCCTCACGATCGACGCGGTGGTCGCGTTCCGCAACCATGCCGGGCAGTGGGGGCACATGGGCCTGGGCACGCTGGTGCTGGTCATCAACGCCGCGCTGCTGTGGCTGTACAGCGTTTCCTGCCACGCCTGCCGGCACGCGGTCGGCGGCAGGCTCAAGCACTTCTCCCGGCACCCGCTCCGGTACCGGGCGTGGAGCCTGGTGTCGAGGCTGAACGCCTATCACATGCAGTTCGCCTGGGTCTCGCTGTTCTGGGTGCTCTTCACCGACCTGTACATCCGCCTGGTGGCGAGCGGCGCCATCACGGACCCGCGGTTCTTCTGACCCGACGACGCACAGAAGGCGTTCGTGATCCGACATGACTGACATCGACGAAGCGGCGCAGGTGGCCCGGCTCCCCTACGACGTCGTGGTGATCGGCGCGGGCGGCTCCGGCCTGCGCGCAGCGATCGAGGCCCGGATGGCCGGCAAGCGGACCGCGATCATCTCCAAGTCGCTGTTCGGCAAGGCGCACACGGTGATGGCCGAGGGCGGCTGCGCCGCCGCCATGGGGAACGTCAACCCCCACGACAACTGGATGGTCCACTTCCGCGACACGATGCGCGGCGGGAAGTTCCTCAACAACTGGCGGATGGCCGAGCTGCACGCCAAGGAGGCGCCCGAGCGCGTCTGGGAGCTCGAGGCCTGGGGCGCGGTGTTCGACCGCACCGGGGACGGCAAGATCAGCCAGCGCAACTTCGGCGGCCACACCTACCCGCGCCTGGCCCACGTCGGAGACCGGACCGGCCTGGAGATGATCCGCACCCTGCAGCAGAAGGTGGTCGCGCTGCAGCAGGAGGACGCGGTGCGCCTCGGCGACCCGGAGGCGATGATCAAGGTCTTCGCGGAGACCACGATCACCCGCCTGCTCAAGGACGGCGGCAAGATCGCGGGGGCGTTCGGCTACGTCCGCGAGACCGGCGGCTTCGTGGTCTTCGAAGCGCCCGCGGTGGTGCTGGCCACCGGCGGGATCGGCAAGGTCTTCAAGGTCACCTCGAACTCCTGGGAGTACACCGGCGACGGTCACGCGCTCGCGCTGCTCGCCGGCGCGACGCTGCTCAACATGGAGTTCGTGCAGTTCCACCCGACCCACATGGTGTGGCCGCCCTCGGTGCGCGGCCTGCTGGTCACCGAGTCGGTCCGGGGCGACGGCGGCGTGCTGCGCAACTCCGAGGGCCGCCGGTACATGTTCGACTACGTGCCCGACGTGTTCCGCGCCCAGTACGCCGAGACCGAGGAGGAGGCGGACCGCTGGTACACCGACCCGGACAACAACCGGCGCCCGCCGGAGCTGCTGCCGCGCGACGAGGTCGCCCGGGCGAACAACGCCGAGGTCAAGGCGGGCCGCGGCTCCCCGCACGGCGGCGTCTACCTGGACATCGCCTCCCGCCTGCCGGCGGCTGAGATTCTGCGGCGCCTGCCGTCCATGTACCACCAGTTCAAGGAGCTGGCCGATGTCGACATCACCAAGGAGCCGATGGAGGTCGGCCCCGCGCAGCATTACGTGATGGGCGGCGTGGAGGTGGACGCCGACACCGGCGCCTCGGTCGTCCCCGGGCTGTTCGCGGCCGGGGAGGTCTCCGGCGGCATGCACGGATCCAACCGGCTCGGCGGCAACTCCCTGTCCGACCTGCTGGTCTTCGGCCGCCGGGCCGGCCTGGGCGCCGCGGAGTACGTGGACTCCCTGGCCGGCGGGCGGCCCGCGGTCACCGACGAGGCGATCGCCGCCGCGGCCGGCGAGGCCCTCGCTCCGCTGCGGCGGATGAGCGGGGAGAACCCCTACACCGTGCACGGCGAGGTGCAGGAGGTCATGTCCGGCCTGGTAGGGATCATCCGCCGGGAGGACGAGATCAAGACCGCGCTCGCCGAGCTGGAGCGGCTGCGCGAGCGGGCCGCGAGCGTGCGCGCCGAGGGCGGGCTCGCCTACAACCCGGGCTGGCACCTCGCGCTCGACCTGCGGAACATCATGCTGATCGCCGAGTGCGTCGCCCTGGCGGCGCTCGAGCGCACCGAGAGCCGCGGCGGGCACACCCGCGAGGACTTCCCGGAGATGTCGCCGGAGTGGCGCAGGATCAACCTGATCTGCTCGCTCGACGGCGGCCGCGTGCGGCTGCGGCGGCAGGAGATGCCGCCGATGCGCGAGGACCTGCTCGCGCTCTTCGACCGGGCGGAGCTGAAGAAGTACATGACCGACGAGGAACTGCCGCCCGCGGCCGAGCCGGCGGACGGCGAGGGGACGCACTGATGGGCACGAAGGTACGGATGCGCGTCTGGCGCGGCGACGGCGGCGCGGGCGGCCTCGTCGACTACGAGGTCGAGGTGAACGAGGGCGAGGTCGTGCTCGACGTGCTGCACCGCCTGCAGGCCACCCAGGCGGGCGACCTGGCGGTCCGCTGGAACTGCAAGGCCGGCAAGTGCGGCTCCTGCTCGATGGAGATCAACGGGCGGCCCCGGCTGGCCTGCATGACGCGGATGTCGCTGTTCGACCCCGCGGACGCCATCACGATCACGCCGATGCGCACGTTCCCCGTGATCCGCGACCTGGTCACCGACGTGTCGTTCAACTACGAGAAGGCGCGGCAGATCCCGTCGTTCACCCCCGACCCGTCGGTCGGGCTCGGCGAGTTCCGGATGCAGCAGGTGGACGTCGAGCGGTCGCAGGAGTTCCGCAAGTGCATCGAGTGCTTCCTGTGCCAGAACGTCTGCCACGTCATCCGCGATCACCCGGAGAACATGCCGGCCTACGCCGGGCCGAGGTTCCTGATGCGGATCGCCGAGCTGGAGATGCACCCCGCGGACACCGCCGACCGCCGGGCCATCGCGCAGGACGAGTTCGGCCTCGGCCTGTGCAACATCACCAAGTGCTGCACCGAGGTCTGCCCCGAGGGCATCCACATCACCGACAACGCGCTGATCCCGATGAAGGAGCGCGTGATGAGCCGCAAGTACGACCCGGTCGTCTGGCTCGGCGGCAAGATCGCCAGGCGCCCGCGCCGCGACACCCCGAAGGTCCCCGGCGGGCGGGCCTGACCCCGGCCGGTGCGGGCGGGGAGGGCACCGCGGGCGGGCGGCTCCGGCACCTCAGCGCTGATCCTCATCCTGTGCAGCGGCGCCGGCCTCGGCGCCTGGCCGACCGCCACAGCCGGCGCTCGGCCAGATGTCGGGATGGTGAACCTGGCGCGAATTTACGGGTGAGCTGGCCGCGCGGGCGGCGCGGCGTCGCTAGCCTGGCACGCGCCAGCGCGGTCCGCCCCGAGCGAGAGGCTGCCATGTCGCACCTGACTTACCTCCAGGCTGTCGTGATCGGCCTGGTCCAGGGCGTCTCCGAGCTGTTCCCGGTCTCCAGCCTCGGCCACAACGTGCTGCTGCCCGCCCTGCTCGGCGGCAGCTGGGCCAGGTACCTGAACGTGGCGGCCCCGAACTCGCCGTACCTGGCGATCATCGTCGGCCTGCATGTCGCGACCGCGCTCGGGATCGCCGCGTACTTCTGGCGGGACTGGCTCAGGATCATCGGCGGCTTCTTCAGCTCGCTGCGCCATGGCGAGGTGGAGACGACCGAGCAGAAGCTGGCGTGGATGATCATCGTGGCCACGATCCCGGTCGGGCTGAGCGGGGTGATGTTCGAGCACGAGTTCCGCATCCTGTTCGGCAAGGCCGGGCTGGCGGCGGTCTTCCTGGTCGTCAACGGCGTCATCCTGTACGCCGGGGAGCGGTTCCGGCCGAGGCGGTCGCGGGTGGCCGACGAGCAGGTGGTGCGGGAGCGGGAGCTCGCGACCGTGGGCGGGCCGCGGCTGGCCGGCGCGCACGCCGCCGGCCAGCGCGCGGTCCGGCAGCAGGAAGCCGCCGGCGCGCTCCAGGCCGACGCGCGCCTGGCGGCCAAGGGGAACCTCGCGGCCTTCGTCATCGGCTGCGCCCAGGTCCTCGCCCTGCTGGCGGGCATCAGCCGCGACGGCGTGACGATGGTGGCGGGCATGTTCCGCGGCCTGCCGCGGGTGGACGCGGCGAGGTTCGCCTTCCTGCTCTCCACGCCGGTGATCCTGGCCGCGGGGGTGCTGAAGATCCCGGACCTGCTCGGCCCGGACGCGAACGGCATCCGGCCGCAGATCCTGGTGGCGAGCCTGTTCGCCGGGGTGACCGCCTACCTGTGCGTGCGCTTCCTCATGAGGTACTTCCAGGCCCGGACGCTCACCCCGTTCGCGGTCTACTGCGTGCTCGCCGGCCTCGGCAGCTTCGCCTACCTGGCGCTGCGCTAGCCCCGCCGGGCCCGCCCCGCCAGCCTCAGGAACCGGGCTCGCGCCCGCCGCGGGCGCGGAGCCTGGCCCGTTCCCTGGCGCCGAGCACGGTCTTGCGGAGCCTGATCGCGGACGGGGTCACCTCGACGCACTCATCGTCGGCGCAGAACTCCAGCGCTTGCTCCAGGCTCAGCGCCCTGGGCGGGACCAGCCGCTCGAGCTCCTCCCCGGTGGACTGGCGCATGTTCGTGAGCTTCCTCTCCCGGGAGATGTTGACGTCCATGTCCTCGGGCCGCGCGTTCTCCCCCACGATCATGCCCTCGTAGACCTGCGTGCCCGGCTCCACGAACAGCGTGCCCCGCTCCTGGAGCGAGAACATCGCGTAGGCGGTGGCCACGCCCGCCCGGTCGGCGACCAGGGAGCCGGTCGCCCGCACCCGCATCGGCCCGGCCCACGGCTCGTACCCGTCGAAGACGTGGTGCGCGATCCCGGTGCCCCGGGTCTCGGTGAGGAACTGGGTGCGGAACCCGATCAGCCCGCGCGCAGGCACGGTGAAGTCGAGCCTGACCCAGCCGCTGCCATGGCGGCTCATCCTCTCCATGCGGCCCCTGCGGACGGCGAGCAGGCCGGCTACCGCCCCCAGGTACTCCTCGGGAACGTCGACGGCCAGGCGCTCGGCCGGCTCGTGCAGCCTCCCGTCGATCTCGCGAGTCACCACCCTCGGCCGGCCCACGGTCAGCTCGAATCCCTCCCGGCGCATCGTCTCGACCAGCACGGCCAGGGCCAGCTCGCCGCGCCCCTGCACCTCCCAGGTGTCCGGCCGCTCGGTCGGCAGCACGCGGATCGAGACGTTGCCGACCAGCTCGGCGTCGAGCCGGTCCTTGACCATCCGCGCGGTCACCTTCGTCGCCGGCCGGCCCCGGCCGGCGACCGATCCGCCGGCCAGGGGCGAGGTGTTCACCCCGATCGTCATCGAGATCGCCGGCTCGTCCACGGTGATCAGCGGCAGCGGCCTCGGGTCGTCGGGGTCGGCCAGCGTCTCGCCGATCATGATCTCGCCGATCCCCGCCACGGCGACGATGTCCCCGGCACTGGCGCTCGGGGCCGGCACCCGCTCCAGGGCCCGCGTCCTGAAGAGCCCGGAGACCCGCACGCGCTCCAGCGAGCCGTCGCGGCGGCACCAGGCCACCTGCTGGCCCCGGGTGAGCACGCCGGAGACGATCCGGCACAGCGCGATCCGGCCCAGGTAGGATGACGAGTCCAGGTTTGTGACGTGGGCGCGCAGCGGCGCGCGAGGGTCGTAGGACGGGGCGGGGACGTGCCGCGCGATCGCATCGAACAGCGGCCCGAGGTCGGGGCTGTCGGGCAGGGCTCCATCGGCGGGACGGCGCAGCGACGCCCGGCCGGCCCGCGCGCTCGCGTACACGACCGGGAAGTCGATCTGCTCCTCGGTCGCGTCCAGGTCGAGGAACAGCTCGTAGCAGGCGTCGGTGACCTCGGCGATCCGCGCGTCGGGCCGGTCCACCTTGTTGATCACCAGGATCACCGGCAGCTTGGCCTCGAGGGTCTTGCGCAGCACGAACCTGGTCTGCGGCAGCGGCCCCTCGCTGGCGTCCACCAGGAGCAGCACCCCGTCGGCCATGGACAGGCCGCGCTCCACCTCGCCGCCGAAGTCGGCGTGCCCCGGCGTGTCGATGATGTTGATCGTGAGGCCGCCACGGCTGACCGCGGTGTTCTTGGCCAGGATCGTGATGCCCTTCTCGCGCTCCAGGTCACCGGAGTCGAGCACGCGCTCGGCGACCCGGGCGCCCGCGCGGAACGCCCCGGACTGCCACAGCATCGCATCGACCAGCGTGGTCTTGCCATGGTCGACGTGCGCGACGATCGCGACGTTGCGCAGGTCGCCGCGGACGGCGAGGCTGCCGCCGGAGGCTGCGGGCATGCGGGGCCGCTCCTGGTGGGTGGCGGGGAACGCGCCGACTGACGCCGCTCCAGTCTACCCGCCCCGCCGCGCCGGCCCGGCCAGGGCCATCTCGCCGGCGCCCGCCGCGATGGCGCTTGCTTGAGCCGTTCTTGGGGATTCCTTAACGCTCCCCCCGGTTGGCTGTGCCCATGAGGCAACGCGATCGCCTTGGCGCGCAGCGCGACGATGGCCTGAGGCGGCTGTCCACCCTGACCTGGCGGGCGTCCCTGCTGAGCGTCGTCGGCCTGGTCGGGTTCATGAACCTGTTCCACTCCTCGGCGGCGCCCGCCGCGGCGCCGGCCGCCACTCCCGCGCCCGACCCGAGCGCCACCCCTCCCCCCTCTCCCTCCCCCTCCCGCCCGGCCACGGCCGGCCATTACCGGGCGCACCGCGCGAGCGCGTCCGGCAGGCACCGGGCGGCTGCCCGGCGCAAGCCCGGTCCGAGCAGCCATGCCGCGGCGCAGCCAAGCCCGGCCCCCACGCTGACCAGGTCGCCGAGCCCGCCCGCGCCGAGCCCGACGCCCGCCCCCGCCCACTCGACGACCAGCGGCTCCGCCGCCGCCGGCTGACGCCCGCACCGGCCCGCCCGGGATGCTCCCGGCACCGACCCCTGTCACTGCCATGACCACTGCTGCCCGAACGCGCGCCACGGCTCCTGCCCGGCGCCGTGGCCAGGCGATCACGCTGGCCCGGCCCGCCGTCCCCGGGGTCGCCGGGCGGGCGATCAGAGCCCTCGGCACGTTCTGCTCGGTCCTGGTCACCAACCCTGCCCGGCTCGACGCGGCGAGCCAGGTCCTCGCCGAGCACCTGGCCGCGATCGACCTGGCATGCTCGCGGTTCCGCCCGGACTCGGAGCTGTCGGCGCTGAACCGGGCGGGCGGGCGGGCCGTCCGGGTGAGCCCGCTGCTCGCACGGGCGCTGTCGGTCGCGCTCTGGGCGGCCGAGGTCACCGGCGGCGACGTCGACCCGACCTGCGGCCGGTCGCTCGCCAGCATCGGCTACGACCGCGACTTCGCCGAGGCAGCCGCCGGCACCTCCGAGCTCCCCGGGCCGGCCGAGCCCGCCGCGGGCTGGCGCCTGGTGGAACTCGATGCGCGAGGGCTCACCGCCCGGGTTCCCGCGGGTGTCGCCCTCGACCTCGGGGCCACCGCGAAGGCGCTCGCCGCCGACCTGGCGGCGCAGGCGATCAGCGCACGGCTGGGCTGTGGCGCGCTCGTCAACCTCGGAGGCGACATCGCCATCCGGGGGGACCCGCCCGGCGGCGGCTGGCGGATCGCCGTCGACGACGGCGTGACCAGCGCCCCGGTGGTCGTGGTCCGTTCCGGCGGCGTGGCCACGTCGTGCCCGTCGGTGCGCGAGTGGCGCCGGGGCGGCCGGCACCTGCACCACATCGTGGTGCCCGGTACCGGCGAGCCAGCCGAGATCCACTGGGCTGGCGTCTCGGTGGCCGCCGCGACCTGCACCGACGCCAACGTCGCGAGCACCGCGTCGGTCATCCGGGGCAGGCGGGCGCCGGCCTGGCTGGAAGGCATGGGGCTGGCCGCCAGGCTCACCAGGCCCGACGGGGCGGTCGTCACCACGGGAGGGTGGCCGGCATGAGCTCGTTCTCGCACGGGCCGTTCCTGTGGTACGCCACCAGGGCGGCGGGCCTGGTCACCCTGGTCCTGCTCACCGCCAGCATGGCGCTCGGCATCCTGAACGCGGGCCGCTTCCGCACCCGCCGCTGGCCCAGGTTCCTGGTGCAGGGACTGCACCGGAACCTGTCCCTGCTCGCCCTCGCCTTCCTCGCCCTGCACATCGGCACCACGGTGATCGACACCTACGTGTCGATCGGGCTGCCCGATGCGCTCATCCCGTTCCTCTCCCCGTACAAGCGGTTCTGGCTCGGCCTCGGCGCGCTGGCGTCCGACCTGATGATCGTCCTGGCCGTCACCAGCGTGACCCGGCTGCACCTGGGCCACCGCGCCTGGCGCCTGATCCACTGGGCCGGGTACCTGTGCTGGCCGGTGGCGGTCATGCACGGCCTGGGCACCGGCACCGACCACGGCCGGGCCTGGATGGTCGGGCTCACGCTCGGCTGCGTGGCGGCCGTGGCAGGCGCGGCCGCCTACCGCGCCGCCCGGCTGCTCCCGGCGCGAAGGCTCGCCCGGTGACGCTGCTCGCGCCGCGCCCCGTGCACCCCGGGCGCGCCCAAGGGCACCTGCCGAGGCTGCTGGCCGGGCTGGCCGACGGCTCGCGGGCCGGGCTCCACCTGCATGAGGCCACCTTCGGGCCGCTGCCGCTCCCGGCAGAGCCGGCGAGCGCAGCGGCGCGCCGGGCCGCGTCCCGGCTGATCGACGTGGTCGAGCGGTCCGGGCTGACCGGCCGGGGCGGGGCGGGCTTCCCGACCGGGCGCAAGCTCCGCTCGGTCGCGGCCGGCCACGGCCCCGCCGTCGTGGTCGCCAACGGCTGCGAGGGGGAGCCCGCCAGCCGGAAGGACCGGCTCCTGCTGTCCCGGGCCCCGCACCTGGTGCTGGACGGCGTGGCACTGGCCGCGTTCGCCGTCGGGGCGTCGCAGGCCTACGTCGCCGTGCACGCCGGCGAGGAGCGGCTGGCCGCCGGCCTGGAGGCCGCCGTGCAGGCCAGGGAGGTGGCCGGCATCGACCCGGTCCCGGTCCGGATCGTCCGGGTCGAGCCGCGCTACGTGGCGAGCGAGCAGACCGCGATCGTGCAGCGCATCAACGACGGGCCCGGCCTGCCCACGTTCACCCCGCCCCGGACGCATGAGCGCGGGGTCGGCGGCCGCCCCACCGCCGTGAACAACGTGGAGACGCTCGCCCACCTGGCGCTGATCGCCCGGTACGGGAACTCCTGGTTCCGCCAGGCGGGGGTCCCGTCGGCGCCGGGAACCGCGCTGGTGACCGTGAGCGGGTCGGTCGCGCGGCCCGGAGTCTACGAGATCGAGCTCGGCACGCCGGCCGGCGAGGTGCTCATGATCGCCGGCGGGCCGACCGAGCGCCCCCAGGCGATCCTGGTGGGCGGGTACTTCGGGACGTGGCTGCCGGCCGAGGCCGCCTGGCCGGCGCCGCTGTCCCACCCGGGCCTGCGATCGGTCGGCGCGGCGATGGGGGCGGGCATCATCGTCGCGCTGCCTGAGTCCTCGTGCGGGCTCGCCGAGACCGCCCGGGTCGTCAGGTACCTCGCGGACGAGAGCGCCGGCCAGTGCGGACCGTGCGCGTTCGGGCTGCCCGCGCTCGCCGACGCCCTCGCCGACCTGGCATACCACGGCGGGCGGGGTGACGCCGCGGAGCGGATCTCGCGGCTGATCCGGCTCATCGAGGGGCGCGGAGCGTGCCGCCACCCCGATGGCGCGACCCAGCTCGCGGGCAGCGCCCTTGCCGCGTTCGGGGACGATGCGCGCTGGCACGGCCGGCGCGGGCCGTGCCATGGCGTCCAGCGCCCGCCGGTGCTGCCCGTGCCGGGGGACGTGGAGTACTGGTGAGCCAGCGCCTGCGGGTCAATCCGATCATGTGCGCCGGCCACGGGATGTGCGCCGAGCTGCTCCCCGAGCTGATCACCCTGGACCCGTGGGGCTACCCGATCATCGCACGCGGGCCGGTCCCAGACGAGCTGACCCCGATGGCCAGCCGCGCCGCCGCCGCATGCCCGACGCTCGCGCTGCTGATCGTCGAGGAAGAGGGCCGCTAGGGCGGGCGCCGTCAGCTGTCCTGCTGCTCACCGGCCCCGGTCAGGGCCGCGACCTGCTTGACCGGGACGTCACCGCGGCAGGTCACGGTGAGCACCATGCCGCCCTGTGAACCGCGGAAGGTCACCGTGGCGGCCCTCGCGGGCCCGCGGGCCACCCCCGTCGCCTCGAAGCCCTGCTGCGGGCTCCAGTAGACCAGGTACGCCTCGCCGTGCCCGCAGGTCGCGACCGCGGTGCCATCGCTGGTCACTAGCATCTCGCCCGGCGGCGAGGGCTGAGGGAGCACGGGACCGGCCGCCCGCGCGCCGCGGCGCGCACCGGGGCGCGCCGCGGCCGGTGGCGCGGCGGGGGACGGTGAGCCGGCCGGATGCGCGCGGGCGGGCGGCCGCTCGGAGCGCTCAAGAGCGAGCTCGGCGTTGACCGTGGCCACCGAGACCTGCCTGCTGTCCTGCTGCGCGAGCAGGTCCTGGCCGAGCTGGTCCACGGCGAGCAGGCTCCCGGCGGTGGCGGTGACCGCACCGAGCACCCACGCGCCCGCGCCGATGAGGATCCGGGGCGGCACGGGATCATTGTGGTCCCAGCGCGGTTAAGCCTTCGTAAACGGGGCCTCAACGGTACGCTGGCCGGCCGGGCCCGGGCCGGGCGGCCATGGTCATTTGCCCTGATCCGGCGCGGCGTGCCGGGCGCGCCCGCTACGTTCGCGGTGTGGCACAGCTGCTGCTCGTCGAGGACGATGCCGCGATCCGCAGCGCGCTCATCCGCGCGCTCTCCGAGCGTGGGCACGCGGTATCGAGCACGCCGAGCGCGATGGAGGCGCTGCAGCTGGTCGTCGATGCACCGCCCGACCTGATCATCCTGGACCTCGGGCTGCCCGACCTGGACGGCTATGAGGCGCTGCGGATGCTCCGGGCCGTCAGCACCGTTCCGGTCGTGGTGGCGACGGCCCGCGACGACGAGGCCGACATTGTCCGGGCGCTCGACGCGGGCGCAGACGACTACCTGGTCAAGCCGTTCGGGGCGGGCCAGATCGAGGCCCGGGTGCGGGCGGTGCTGCGCCGGGTGGCCGCCGACGGCAAGGGCGCCGAGCCGATCGTCGTGGGCGCGCTCCGCCTCGACGGCCAGGCGCACGAGGCGACGCTGCACGGCCGCCGGCTTGACCTTTCCCGGCGGGAGTTCGATCTGCTGCACTACCTCGCCGCGCGGGCCGGGCAGGTGGTGACCAAGCGCGAGCTGCTGACCCAGGTGTGGCGCATGCCCTATGGCGGCGCGGACAAGACCGTGGACGTGCATGTCTCGTGGCTGCGGCGCAAGCTCGGCGAGAGCGCGCAGCAGCCGGTCTACCTGCACACGATCCGGGGGGTCGGCATCAAGCTGGCCGTGCCACCGCAGCCGGAGCCGCGGTGATCTCATGAGGCTGCGCATCGTCCTGCTCGTGCTCGCGATCGGCTCGCTGGTCCTGGTCTCGTTCATGGTGCCGCTCGCCATGCTGCTGCGGACGTTCGCCGCTGACAACGCCGTCAACGGCGCGACGATCCGGGCGCAGTTCATGGCGCCGCTGGTGGCCACTCTCGGCCGTCATGACCTGCGGCTGGCGGTGACCTACGCGAACCAGCGGGACCCGGGCGAGCCGCTGACGATCTACTTCCTGCCCGGCGGCACGCGGTCCGGCGGGCGGCCTGGCGGGGAGCGGTCCGGCGGCGCCCGGCTGGGCGCGCCGGCCCCGTGGTCGGCCGGCGTCCGGCTGGCCGCGAGCGGGCGCAGCCTGACCGAGCAGGCGGGCGGCGGCGTCGCGATCTTCGTGGCCGTGCAGGGGCTGCGCAACGGCGCCGCGGTGATCCGGGCGTTCGTCCCCGACTCCGCGCTGCAGCGCGGCGTGACCAAGGCCTGGCTGGTGCTCGGCGCGGTGGCGGCGGGCCTGCTGCTGCTCGCCGTCGGCCTGGCATCCCAGCTCACCCGGAGCCTTGTGCGTCCGCTGCGCAGCACCGCCGCCGTCGCCGAGCAGCTCGCCGGCGGCGACCTGTCGGCGCGGGCCACGGTGACCGGACCGCCGGAGATCCGCCAGGTGAGCGATGGCCTCAACCGGCTCGCGGTGCGGATCGGCGAGCTGCTCGCCCATGAGCGCGAGACCCTGGCCGATCTGTCCCACCGGCTGCGCACCCCGCTGACGGCCCTGCGGATCGACGCGGAGATGCTGACCGGCGACAAGGAGATCATGGCGCGGGTCGTGGCCGACGTGGACGCGCTGACCAGGACGGTGAACGAGGTCATCGCCCGGGCGCGGCGGCCGAGCGACGCCGATGCCCACGCGGCCAGCGACGCCACGGCGATCGTCCGCGAGCGCGCCGCCTACTGGCGCGCGCTCGCCGAGGACCAGGACCGGTGGATGACGGTTGAGATCCCGGCGCTTCCGATCCCGGTGCGCGTGCCCCCCGATGACCTGGCCGCATGCGTGGACATCCTGCTGGAGAACGTGTTCGCCCACACGCCGGAGGGGACCGCGTTCTCGGTCCGGCTGTCGCCGCGCGCCGCCGGCGGGGCCTGGCTCGCGGTCAGCGACCATGGCCCGGGATTCTCGCTTCCCGACCCCGCCGGGCGGGGCCGCTCCGGGGGAGGCTCGACCGGCCTGGGGCTGGACATTGCCCGCCGGATCGCCGAGAACTCCGGAGGCACGCTCACGATCGGCCGGTCCCCGGACGGCGGCGGGGCGGTCATGATCGGGCTCGGCCCGGCCGCACCGCCCGCCCGGAGGCCACACCGGCGCGCCCGGACGGCCAGGTTGCCCGTCGCAGGCTGGCCAGCCGCGCGCCGGCGCCGCGCCTCCGGGGTCGGCGTCGCCGGCCGGGCTGGCCCGGCTGGCGGGCCCGCCGGCCACGCGCGCGCGGACCGCGTCCCAGCGGGCCGCGCCCCGGCCGACGGCGTCCCAGCCGGCCGCGTCCCCGGGCGCCGCCCCTCCGACGGCCACCCCTGCGCCAGCCACCCCGCAGCCGGGACGGCCGCCCTGCCGCTCTGGCCGGACCAGGGCGGCGACGGCGCCCCGCCCTGGACGGATGACCGCTGGCCGACGGCCCCGATGGCACGCCCGGGGCACGGCTCCCCGGCGGGGCACTGGTGCCCGCCGGAGCGCGGTTCCCTCGCGGCCTTCGATGCCGGCCCGAGAGCAGCTGGCGGAACCGCAGGCAGCACCGGTGACGACCGGCCCGACCCCTGGACCGATCCTTGGCGCTGGAGCAGCCCGGGCACGACGGCTGGCCCCGGGGACTAGAACGCCTGTTCGATCACGGGCTATGCTGGCCGGCGTGGCGTCCCACCTGCCGCCGGGCTGGCCGACCGGCGTCCACCCGCCCGGCAGCGCGGAGTTCGAGCCAAGCGCCGTCGCCTGGCTCCTGGAGGTGGTGCCGCCCGGCTACCTCGCCCACGGCGTGCTCCGGCGGCACCCGGTTGCCCTCGCCGCGCTGGCCAGGCACCACCTGACGGCGTGCGTGGAGGGAGCGAGGAACGGGTACCGGACGGCTCGCGCCGAGCTCGGCCCGGCCCTGCCGCCGGCGGCCGTCGAGGCCGTCCTGGCCGCCTACCGGGCCGAGGGCGGCCGGCTCGCCGCCCTCGCCAGGGCAGCGGGCCTGGTCGAGCGCGCGCTGCGGGGCGAGGCGTTCGACCCGCAGATAAGCGGCGCCCGAGCCGCGCGGCCGGAGCCGCCGGGCGGGCCCCGCCCCGGGCCCGGCCGAGCGCGGCGGGGCGGGCTCACGGGGCGGCCTTCCGGGAGCCGGCCGGCCTCCTCGTCCACCCCTCCCCCGGCGTGAAGTCCCGCACCACCCTGGCCGGCACGCCCGCCACCACGCAGTGGTCCCCGATCTCACCGCGGACCACCGAGCCCGCGGCCACGACCACGTTCCTCCCGATCACCGACCCGGGCAGGACGATCACCCCGGTGCCCAGCCAGGTGCCCGGCCCGATGCGCACGGCCGCGTTCACCGGCCACTGGCGCCCGATCGGCCGGTCGGGATCGGCGTAGCCGTGATTCTGGTCGGTGATGTAGACGTACGGCCCGGTGAACACGTCGTCGCCGATGTCGATCGAGCAGTGCGCCACGATGTGGCTGCCCCTGCCGATCACGCAGCGGTCGCCGATCCGCAGCACGGTGCCGGCCCCGAGGTCGTGGCCCGGCATCATCCCGGCGCAGACCGAGGCCTGCTCCGCGATCATGGTCCCGGAGCCGACCTCGATCCAGCGCTCGCCGTAGATGGCGCCGGGAGGGAAGGCGATCAGCGACCCCTCGCCGAAGGCCGCGAACCTGCGGCCGGCCGCGGTCTCGGCGCTGATCGCCCCGGCCTGCCGGAGGCCACGCCAGGCCGCGTGGACCAGGCCGGCCATGAGCGCCCGCCGCTTCCGGGTGATTGACCGCATCCCAGGCATCGAGACACACTAGCGCCCGGTCTCCCGCCCGGCGTCCCGCCTCTCCTCACCGGGGCGGGATCGTCGCGGCGAGCTGCCCGCAGGCGCCGTCGATCTCCCGGCCGCGGGTGTCCCGGACGGTGACCGGCACGCCCCGGCCCGCCAGGCGCGCCCCGAACTCCGCCTGGACGGCCGGATCCGACGCGGCCCACCGTGACCCGGGCGTCGGGTTCAGCGGTATCAGGTTCACGTGCGCCCGCCGGCCGGCGAGCAGCCCGGCCAGCGCGTCGGCGCGCCAGGCGTGGTCGTTGACGCCGCGGATCATCGCGTACTCGACCGAGACCCGCCGGCCGCTGGCAGCCGCGTACTCCCACGCCGCGTCCAGCACCTCGGCGACCTTCCACCGCCGGTTGACCGGCACCAGCTCGTCGCGCAGCTCGTCGTCCGGCGCGTGCAGGGACACCGCCAGCCGGACCGGCCAGCGCTCGCCCGCGAGCCGCCGGATCGCCGGGACGAGGCCGACCGTGGAGACCGTGACCGCGCGCCGGGAGATGCCGAGGCCGTCGGGCACCGGGTCGGTCATCCGGCGGATCGCGGCCGCCACGGCCGCGTAATTGGCCAGCGGCTCGCCCATTCCCATGAACACGACGTTGGAGACCCGGCCCGGCCCGCCGGGCACCTCGCCCCGGGCCAGCGCCCGGGCGCCGTTCACCACCTGCGCGACGATCTCGGCGGTGGACAGGTTCCTGGTCAGGCCCGCCTGGCCAGTGGCGCAGAACGGGCAGGCCATGCCGCAGCCCGCCTGGGACGACACGCACATCGTGGCGCGCCCGGGGTACCGCATCAGGACCGACTCCACGCGGGCGCCATCATGCGCCCGCCACAGCGTCTTGCGGGTGAGGCCGCCGTCACAGGCGAGCTCGCGGAGCGGATCGAGCAGCCGCGGCAGGAGCGCCCGGCCGAGCGCGTCCCGGGCGGCGGCCGGGAGGTCGGTCATCTCCGCCGCGGACTCGGCGAGCCGGCCGAAGTAGTGACGTGACATCTGGTCGGCGCGGAACGGCGGCTGCCCGAGGTCGCGGACCGCGGCCCGGCGGCCGGCCCGGTCGAGGTCGGCCAGGTGGAGCGGAGCCCGCCGGGACTCCTGGCGCGACACGACGCCCATGACCGACACGCGGAGCCTCTCACGCTATCCCCGACTCGCCACGTGATCCACCCGATGTGGATAGATTCTCTTGCTATGCAGAGCACGCGCGGCAGAACCAGCCCCAGGATACCCGGCCAGCCGGGACGGCCGGCCACGCTGCTGGACAGCGAGAGCCCCTACGGCAGCAGGCGCCTGGTGGTGGAGTGCGACGGCTGGACCACCGCCGCGTACCTGTACGATCCGGCCGAGCCGATCGCCGCCACCTGGATCGCCAATCACCACCGGGCACCCGCCGGAGTCGACCTGGACCTGCTGGACGCCGGCCAGGCCCCTGCGATGCCCGAGGGCTACACCAAGCACCCGGAGGGGCTCCCGCCGTTCGACCCCAAGGCCCTGAGGGCGGTCTGGTTCGAGGAGGGCGACGGCGTGGCCGTCCTGGACGGCGACGACCTGCTCGCCGTGATCCCCGGCTGGGCGGACATGTCCAAGGGCATGCCGGGGTACAGCAGGGACGTCATCGGCCAGACCCCGTTCGGCTGGTCGCTCGACGAGGCCCTGGAGGGCCTCGGGCCCCGGGTGAGGGAGGCGATCGACTTCTGGCGGTGGCGGCTCGACCCGCAGGCGTGGGCGCAGTTCCAGCAGGGCATGCTCGGCCACCTGCTCGCCAGGCTGGGCCCGGGCGCCCGCTACTGGGACGTCTCGGAGGGCCGGCAGCCGCTGGTCGGCGTCTCCGAGCGCCCGCCGGGCGGGCACCGCGACTTCACGGTGGTGACCACGGTGGGCATGAGCTGCCAGCGGATGCCGGTGATCGAGCAGACCGAGCAGGGCGCGGCGGGGCGCGCCAAGATCGAGCTGGCGGTCGCGACCACGCTCCCGGGCAACCAGGTGGGCCGGATCTTCCGCTGGCTCGCCCAGTATCCCTGGCGCGAGGTGAGCTGGATTGGCAGCGGCCACACGCTGGCCTGGCATCACGGGCCGGCGAGCTTCCCGCTCGGCGGGGGCAACGAGGCCGTGCTCTTCCTCGACAACCCCGGGCTCCTGCTAGGGCCGCGGGTTCCCGACCTGTCCGGGTTCACCGTGGCCGGCGAGCCGGTCACCTGGCTGTGGATGATCCCGATCACGAACCGGGAGCGCCTGTTCGCCGAGAGCAGGGGCGCGTCCAGCCTGGTCAACCAGATGGCCTCGCAGAGCCGCAGCTGGGTGGTCGGCTAAGGCCGCCGCGGCGGGCTCGCGGTGAGCGGCCGCCCGCCGCAGCGCTGCCGCCGCGCGGCGCCGCTACAGCAGCGCGGTCATGAGCAGCCAGGCCACCGGGGCGACGAGCAGCAGCGAGTCGATGCGGTCGAGCACCCCGCCGTGCCCGGGCAGGACCGACGACATGTCCTTGGTGTCCAGGTCCCGCTTGATCATGGACTCGGCGAGGTCGCCGAGCGTGGCCGCGGTGACCGCGCCCGCCCCGAGGACCAGGCCTCCCCAGGCCGTCCCCGGCAGCAGCAGCGTCATGCCCAGGGCGCCAGCCGCCAGGCACAGCAGCACCGAGCCGCCGAGCCCCTCCCATGTCTTCTTCGGGCTGATCGACGGGGCCATGAGGTGGCGGCCGACGAGGATGCCGGCGAAGTACCCGCCGGTGTCGCTGCAGACCGTCAGCGTGACGAAGAGCAGGACCCGGCGCGCGCCGTCGGCCTGGGCGAGCATCAGCGCCACGAACGACGCCAGCGTCGGCAGGTACAGCAAGGTGAACGCGCCGGCGGTCACGTCGCGCAGGTAGCCATCCTGGCCGCCGGGAAGCCGCCAGGCCAGCACCACGGCGAACGTGACCGCCAGCGCGGCGGCCAGCGCCGCGGCGCCGCGCCAGTAGGCCAGCGCCAGCATCGCCGCGCCGCCCACGGCGACCGGGATGACCGGGAGCTCGATCCGCCGGGCGGACAGGGCGTGCGCCAGCTCCCACAGCGCCACGCCGAGGATCCCCGCGATCACGATCAGGAAGGTCGCCTTGACGGTCAGCAGCGTGAGCAGGACCAGCCCGCCGAGGGCGAGGCCAACCGCGATGGCGGCCGGAAGGTTGCGGCCCGCGCGGATCTTCCGCTCGCTCACGTGCCTCCCCTGTGCCGGGCGCCGGAGCGCGGCAGGCCCGCCGTCCCGGCACCGCCGCGCGGCGGCCCGCAGCAGCGTGCGCTCACCGGCCGCCCGGCGGCCTGCCGGGCCGCCCGGCGGGCGCGTCCCCGAGGCCAGAAGCCCGGAATGCTCCCGTTCGCGAGGCTACGGTATACCCGGCCGGCGTCATACCTCGAGCAGCTCCGCCTCCTTGTGCCTGAGCAGCTCGTCGACCTGCGAGACGTACGCGTGGGTCAGCTTGTCGAGCTCGCCCTCGGCCCGCCGGCCCTCGTCCTCGCCGGCTTCGCCGTTCCTCACCAGCTTGTCGATCGCGTCCTTGGCGTGGCGGCGGATGTTCCTGATCGACACCCGCCCGTCCTCCGCCTTGTGCCGGGCGACCTTGATGTACTCCCTGCGCCGCTCCTCGGAGAGCTCGGGGAGGACCACGCGGATCACCGTGCCGTCATTGGACGGGTTGACGCCGAGGTCGCTGTTGCGGATCGCCCTCTCGATCGCGGTGAGCGAGCTCTTGTCGAAGGGCTGGACCAGCACCATCCGCGGCTCCGGCATGTGGAACGAGGCGAGCTGGTTCACCGGCGTCTGCGTCCCGTAGTACTCAGCCGTGATCTTGCTGAACATCGACGGGTGAGCACGACCCGTCCGGACGCTCGCGAAGTCCTCCTTGGCGACCGCGACGGCCTTCTCCATCTTCTCCTCGGCTTCGAGGAGGATCTCGTCGATCATTGCGGCTCCTCAGCGCCCTTGGCACCTTGCCCGTCCCCATCATGCCCGGTCCCGCGGTCCCCGCGGCAGACCAGCGTGCCGATCGGCTCGCCGCGGACGGCGCGCACGACGTTCCCGGCCTGCATCAGGTCGAAGACGACGATCGGCAGGTCGTTGTCCATGCACAGGCTGACCGCGGTCGCGTCCATGAACTTGAGCCCGCGGCGGAGCACCTCGCTGTAGTCGAGCCGGCGGAGCATGCTGGCCCCGGGCGACTCGCGCGGGTCGGCGTCGTAGACCCCGGCGACCTGGGTGCCCTTGAGCACGGCCTCGGCCCCTATCTCCAGGGCCCGCTGGGCCGCGCAGGTGTCGGTCGAGAAGAACGGGGCGCCGAGGCCGGCGCCGAAGATCACGACCCGCCCCTTCTCCAGGTGCCTGATCGCGCGCCGCGGGATGTAAGGCTCGGCGACCTGGCCCATGGTGATCGCCGTCTGGACCCGGGTCTCCACGCCCAGCTTCTCCAGCACGTCCTGCAGCGCAAGGCAGTTGATCACGGTGCTGAGCATGCCCATGTAGTCGGCGCGCGCGCGGTCGATCCCGCGCTCGGACAGGGCCGCCCCGCGGAACATGTTCCCGCCGCCCACGACGACGGCGACCTGCACGCCGAGCAGGGTGGCGTCACGGATCTCGCGCGCGAAGTGGGAGACGACGTCCGGCGCGATGCCCAGGCCAGCGCCGCCGGCGAAGGCCTGGCCGGACAGCTTGAGCACCACCCGGTGCCAGCGGGGCCGCTGGCCGCCGGGGCCGCCGGCGTCCGGCACTGCCGCCACCGCGCCGGCTCCGGGCGCGGCGCGATCCGGTGTCACCGCGCCGCGCGGGGCCGCGCTACCTGGCACCGTCGGACCCCCTTGCCTGGGTTGCTGCCCCGCCGCCCGGGCTCAACCCGCCTGGCCGATCTGGAACCGGGCGAACGCCCGCACGCTCCCGCCCGACTCGGCGAGGAGCTGCTTCACGGTCCTCTTGGGGTCGCGGACCGTCGCCTGCTCGACGAGGACGACGTCCTTGACGAACGCGTTCAGCCTGCCCTCGACGATCCTCGGGATCGCCTGCTCGGGCTTGCCCTCCTCACGGGTCACCTGCTCGGCGATCCTGCGCTCTCGGTCGAGCACGTCCGGCGGGATGTCGTCCCTGGTGACGTACTGCGGCCGCATGGCAGCCACCTGGTGCGCCACCTCCTGCGCGGCCGGCGCGCCCGCCTCGTCGAGCTGCACGAGCACGCCGAGGGTCGGCGGCAGGGCCGGGTCGGACTTGTGCAGGTAACTGGTCACGTACCCGCCCGTGAGCGCCGCGAAGCGGCCGAGCTCGAGCTTCTCCTTCAGCGCCGCGCTGGCCTCCTCGATCAGATCGGAGGCGGTCTTGCCATCCCGGACCGGCAGGCGCAGGACGGAGAGGCGGTCGGTCGCGCCCGCGGCCAGCGCCGCCGCCGCGATGTCCCTGGCGACCTGCTGGAACACGTCGGTCTTGGCGACGAAGTCGGTCTCGCAGTTCAGCTCGACGAGCACGCCCGCGGTGTTCCCGTCGAGCGCCGAGGTGACCAGCCCGTTGGCCGCGGTGCGCCCGGCCCGCTTGCCCACGTCCCTGGCTCCCTTGACGCGCAGCGCCTCGACCGCGGCATCGACATCGCCCCCGGCCTCGACCAGGGCGTTCTTGCAGTCGAGCATCCCGGCGCCGGTCAGCTCCCGGAGCCGCTTCACGTCCGCGGCGGTGTAGTTCGTCATGTCCTCTACTTTCGCAGTCTGGTCATCGGCTGAGGCACCGCGCGCGCCGGCCTCGTCCCGGTGCCGCCGGATCGAGCGCGGGCCGGTCCCGTTCGGCGCCCGGCGTCGCCTGGCTCACGCCGGCCCGGCGGCCCCGGCCGCGGGCTCGCCGTCCTCGCCCGCAGCCGGCTCGGGCTCGCCGTCCTCAGCCCCCGCCCGCGGCTGCCCGGCGCCGGCGGGGGCGGCACCCGGTCCGGGCGGCGCGGAGCCGGCCTCCGCCCCCGGGGCGTCCGCGGCCGGAGCCGCAGCGGCCGGGGACTCAGCCCCCGCGCCCTCGGGGGCGATGGCCGCCCGTCCCTCGAGCAGCTCGCGCTCCCACTCGGCGAGCGGCTCGGCGGCGCCGAGCTCCCCGTCGCCGTGCGCCTTCTCCTCGCCCCCGGCCCTGGCGGCGCGAGCGATCAGGCCCTCCGCCACCGCGTCGGCCACCACCCTGGTCAGCAGGGAGACGCTGCGGATCGCGTCGTCGTTGCCGGGGATCGGGTAGCTGACCTCGTCCGGGTCGCAGTTGGTGTCGAGGATCGCGACCACCGGTATGCCCAGCTTGCGCGCCTCGCTGATCGCGATGTGCTCCTTCTTGGTGTCGGCGACCCAGATCGCACTCGGGATCCGGGCCATGTCCCTGATGCCGCCGAGCGAGCGCTCCAGCTTGTCCCGCTCCCTCCTGAGCTGAAGCCTCTCCTTCTTCGTCAGGTTGGAGCTCCCCGCGTCGTCGAAGTCGAACTCCTCGAGCTCCTTGAGCCGCTGGAGCCGCTTGTAGACGGTCGAGAAGTTGGTGAGCATCCCGCCGAGCCAGCGCTGGTTCACGTAGGGCATGCCGACCCGGCGCGCCTGCTCCGCGATGGCCTCCTGCGCCTGCTTCTTCGTGCCCACGTACAGGACCGTGCCGCCGTGGGCGACGGTCTCCTTGATGAACTCGTAGGCCTTGTCGATGTACTGCAACGACTGCTGCAGGTCGATGATGTAGATGCCGTTGCGCTCGGTGAAGATGAAGCGCTTCATCTTCGGGTTCCACCGCCGGGTCTGGTGCCCGAAGTGGACGCCGCTCTCCAGGAGCTGCCGCATGGTGACGACCGGGGCCATGCCGGTGTCCCCTTTCCATGTTGCGCGCCCGCCCGCAGGCGGCGCGAGCCGGTTGCTGCCAGCGTCCGAACGTTCCCGCCGCGGGCACGCCGCGGACCGGTGGGAGACGATCCGCCAGGGCTGCAGGCCATGCTGCCCTGGCGGCCAGCGGACACGTGAATTCGGCCCAAGGGAGCGCATGCCGCGCACGACCCTCCGGCCGTGCCACAAAGTCTACATGCCGCAGGCCCCGACGGGAGCCGGCGCGGCACGCGGCTCAGGCCCGCGGGTGCGCCTGCCGATAGGCCCGGACCAGCCGCTCCGCCGAGACGTGGGTGTAGACCTGGGTGGTGGCCAGCGACGCGTGGCCGAGGAACTCCTGCACGCTGCGCAGGTCGGCGCCGCCTTCCAGCAGGTGGGTCGCGGCGGAGTGACGCAGGCCGTGCGGGCCGGTGTCCGGCACCCCGGCGGCCGCGGCGATCCGCGCGTGGACGACCCGCCGCGCCGTGCGCGGGTCGATCCGCCCGCCCCGCGCGCCGAGGAAGAGCGCCGCACCAGACCCGGGACGGGCGATCAGCGGGCGGCCCAGGCGCCGCCACCTGTCCACCGCGGCGGCAGCCGGGATCCCCACCGGGACGACCCGTTCCCTGGCTCCCTTCCCGAGCACGCGGATGGTCCGCCGGGCCTCGTCGATGTCGCCAGCGTCGAGGTTGCACAGCTCGCTGACCCGGATGCCGGTGGCATACAGCAGCTCGACGATCGCGGCATCCCGCAGGCGCAGCGCGCCGGCCGCCCGCGTATCGGAACGGCCTGGCGGGTGGCCCTGCCCCGGCACGGAGCCCGGCCCCGCGCCGGAGCTGGAGCCCGGCACGGCACCGCCTCCCGGCACGGCACCGCATCCCGGCACGGTTCCCGGGACAAGATCTCGCCCGGCATCGACCGGGCTGGCTCCGCTCCCGGGGCGGGCCGCGTCCAGGACGAGCCGCATCTGCGCGACCGTGAGGACGCCCGGCAGCGGCCGGCGCACCCGCGCCGTCCCCAGGAGCGGTCCCGGGTCTGTGGCGAGCAGCCCCCGCTGGTGCGCGTACGCCGTGAACGCCCTCGCCGACGCCGACCTCCTGGCGAGCGTGGCCCGCGAACGCCCGGCGGCATGCCCGGTCGCGAGCCAGGCCCGCAGCATTGCCACGTCCAGGTCGGCGACTGCCCGGGCTCCGCACCGGCTCGCGTGGCCGAGCATCGACCGCACGTCGCTGAGGTAGGCGCGGACGGTGTGCCCGGCCAGCCCGCGCTCGGCCCCCAGGTGCCGGGCGAACGCGGCCAGCGCGGCGTCCAGTCCAGCTGGAAGGTCCTCGCGGGCGGCCGCACTGCCCCGGGCCGTCCCGCCCGGCCCGGCCATCCCCGTCATCCCGCCCTGCCCGTGTGGGGCCGGAACCCCGCGGGCAGCGCCGGGCCCGGGCACGGGGGAACCGTGCCCCGGCGGGTCGTCTCGCGCGGGCCGCGCCCGCGATGAGCGTTGGCGCACCCATCCAGTCTGCGCCCGCCGCGGGCATCGCCGCAGCGCCTATCTTGGGCTCCGCCTGGCACGCCAGCCTTGCTCGCAGCGCTCCACGTGGCCGGCCGCCGCGAGCAGCCCGAGGCAGCGCACCGCCGTGTCGAGGCCGACCCCGGCCATCAGGGCGATGGCCGCCGGGCCACGGCCCGGCCGGCGGGGGACTGCGGCGAGCACGGCCCTGGTCACCGGGTCGAGCTCGGACGCGGGGACGACGGGCCCGCGATCCGGCCCTTGGCCCTGGTCCTCACCCAGCGGGGCGAGGAGCTCGGTCACGTCCTGCGCGCAGGTCACGCACGCGGCCCCCCACTGCCGGATCAGTTCGTGGCATCCGGCCGAGCGATCAGAGGTCACCGGCCCGGGAACCGCCATGACCACCCTGCCCAGGTCGCTGGCCTGCCGGGCCGTGTTGAGCGCGCCGCTGCGCAGGGCCGCCTCCACGACCACGGTGCCCCGGCTGAGGGCCGCGATGACCCGGTTGCGGATCAGGAACCCCGGCCTGGTCGGCGCGCGGTCCGGCGGGGACTCGCTGACCAGCGCGCCGCTTCCGGCGATCGCCTCGAACAGCTCGTAGTGTCCCTTG
Organism: Actinomycetota bacterium; assembly: GCA_021324595.1. Classification (GTDB taxonomy): domain Bacteria; phylum Actinomycetota; class Actinomycetes; order Streptosporangiales; family Streptosporangiaceae; genus Chersky-822. Next base: position 54,756 of record JAJPIV010000135.1, read on the forward strand.
GGGTAACCGAACCCCAGGCCGCTCGCCAGGACCGCGACCGTGCTGCCGCCCGGCGCGAGCGCGCCCCTGTGAGCGCTCGCGTCGATCCCGTAGGCGCCGCCGGAGACCACGGTCCAGCCGCGGCCCGCCAGGTCCGCGGCGATCTCGCCCGCAACGTGCGCCCCGTACGCCGATGCCGCGCGCGAGCCCACGATCGAGACCGACCGCAGGCAGGAATAGCGCAGATCCGCGGGCCCGCACAGCCACAGGACGACGGGGCGGGCGGTGCCCAGGTCGTCAAGCTGGGTCGGCCACTCCGGGTCGCCGGGGCCGACGAGCCGGTACCCGGCGCGCTCCCACGCCGCGATGCGGCGGCCGGGCGGGACCTCGCCGACGCGTGACCGCCACCGCGCGAACGCGCGGTCCAGCCCGGGCACCTGGCGAGACGAGGCCGGCAGCGCTTCGCGCCACGATCCCGCCGCGGCGACCGCGGCGACGACATCGGCAGGAGGGCAGTGGCGGAGCAGCTCGCCGAGGACCGGATCACCGGGGTCCGCGAGGAAGCTCAGCGCCGCCCGCGCGTGACGTTCCCCCGGGTCGCCAGCCGGCTTCCCGTGCCCGGTCATCGCGACATCCCCAGCCACAGGCCGAGCGCGTACCCGACCTCATCCGAGCCCGGCCGGGGCCGCCCGGCGAGATCGGCGAGCGTCCAGGAGAGCCGGATCACCCGGTCGGCACCCCGCGCGCTGATCTGGCCGAGGTCCATCGCCCGCTCCAGCGGCGCCAGGGCGCCATGCGGCGGGGCGAAGCTCCGTCGCAGCTCGCTCCCGGGGATCTGGGCGTTCAGCCGCCACGGCGTGCCGGCCAGGCGCGCGGCCGCCCGCTGCCTGGCCGCCAGGACGCGCTCGGCCACCACCGCGCTGGCCTCGGTGAACGCCCGGTCGCTCAGCAGCTCCGCGCGCCGCACCGGCAGGAACTCGACCTTGACGTCGATCCGGTCGAGGAGCGGGCCCGAGAGCCGTGCCAGGTACCGGCGGCGCGCGAGCGGCGTGCACTCACATGCCGCGGCGGCCGTCCGCGCGCTGGCGCAGGGGCACGGGTTCGCGGCGAGGATCAGCATGAAGCGGGCGGGGAAGCGCGCGGTCAGGCCGGCGCGCGCCACCACCACCTCGCCCGACTCCAGCGGCTGCCGCAGCGCGTCCAGGACGTCCCTGGCGAACTCGGGCGCCTCGTCCAGGAAGAGGCAGCCGTGATGCGCCAGGGAGGCAGCCCCCGGCCTGAATATGCCGCTGCCGCCGCCGACGATCGCCGCACGCGACGCGGTGTGATGCGGGGCGCAGAACGGCGGCTCGGTCACCAGCGGGCACCCGGGCGGCAGGGTGCCGGCCACCGAGTGGATGGCGGTCACCTCAAGCGCCTCCGATGGCCCAAGGCGGGGCAGCACGGCGGGGATCCGCTCAGCGAGCATGGTCTTGCCCGTGCCGGGCGGGCCGATCAGCATCAGGTGGTGGCCGCCCGCGGCGCAGATCTCCGCGGCGCGCCTGGCGACCGGCTGTCCGACCAGGTCCGCCAGGTCTTTCCCGCCTGGTGGCACCCTGGCGGAAGCCTGAGGGCAGGCCGGGCCCGCCAGGCCGGGGCCCGCGCCTTGGCCAGGCCGCGCCGGAATCCCGGCGCGGCCTGGCCGGCCGGCTGCCCCGGACGCGGGCCGCGGGAGGCCAAGCGCGGGCCGCGCGGCGCCGGCGTCGATGACGGCGACGACGTCGCCGCCGCCCCTGTCCTCCGCGGCTCGCGCGGCTCCGGCCAGGAGCCCGGGTGACTCCGGTCCGCCGCCGGCCGGCGCCGCGTCCCGGGCCGGCTCCCGCCCGCGCAGCCACCCGGCCAGCGCGCGCAGGGTCGGCGCGGCGATCACGGTCAGGCCGGGGACCAGCGCGGCCTCGGCGGCGTTCTCCCGGGCGACCACGACCGACCCGAATCCGCCGGCCGCCGCCGCGGCGGCGGCCGGCAGCACCCCGGGAACCGGCCGTACCCGCCCGTCGAGCCCGAGCTCGCCGATCAGCACCAGGTCGCGCAGCCGACGGGCGGGGACCGCCCCGGAGGCAGCCAGTATCGCCGTGGCAATGCCCAGGTCGAAGCCGCTCCCCCGCTTCGGCAGGCTGGCCGGCGACAGCCCGACCGTGATCCGGCGGCTCGGCCAGGACTCCCCGCTGTTGATGATCGCCGACCTGATCCGGTCCCGCGCCTCGCGCAGCGCCGTGTCGGGCAGGCCCACGAGCAGGAGTGCCACCATGCCGTTCTCGATGTCGGCCTCGATCTCCACCGGATGACCCTGCACTCCGACGAGCGCGATGGCGTGCGCCCTGGCCAGGGCCATCTAGCCCACCCCTCGCAGGTGCTCGATCTCGTACTGGCCCGAGGGGGTCCGCAGCACTCCGACGACGTCCACCCGGAGCTCGTCCGCGATCAGCCCGTGCGCGGTGACCCAGCGGACCGCGAGCCGGCGGAGCCGGCGGAGCTTGTCGGCGGTGATCGCCTCGACCGGGGTGCCGTAGCGGACGCCGGACCTGGCCTTGACCTCGCATGCGACCAGGACCCTGCCGTCGGCCGCCACGATGTCGATCTCGCCATCGGCGCACCGGAAGTTGCGGTCAAGGATCCGCATCCCGGAGCGCCGCAGGTGCTCGGCCGCCAGCTGCTCGCCCAGCCGGCCCAGGACATCCTTCTGAAGCACGCCCACCACCTCCGGGCCCGACACTGCCTGACTGGCAGGCGAGTGAGGGGACCGGCCCGTTCTCCTGTGGACAGGGGCAGGCGCGCGCGCCGGCCTGTGGACAGCCGGCGCGGATTGTCGGTGCGGGATGGCCCTCCCGCGCGCGCTATGAGTCCCCGGGCAGCTGCAGGTCGCTCTTGGAGAGCTCCTCGATGTTCACGTCCTTGAACGTGACGACCTTGACGTTCTTGACGAACCTGGCCGGCCGGTACATGTCCCACACCCAGGCGTCGTGCATGGTGACCTCGAAGTAGACCTCGCCGTTCTCCGCAGTGTGAACCTTCAGGTCGACGTCATTGGTGAGGTAGAACCTTCGCTCGGTCTCGACCACGTGCGAGAAGAGACCGACGACGTCCCGGTACTCCCGGTAGAGCTGCAGCTCCATCTCGGTCTCGTACTTCTCAAGGTCCTCGGCGCTCATGCTCTCCCCTCCACTGGGGCGGCCGGCCCGGCGGCTGGCCCGGCTCCGCGGCGGGCCGGACCGGCCGGCGAACCCGCGGTCAACTCCACGATAGGACGATCGGCGCCGCGCGCGGTGAGCGTCGGGCACCTGACGGCCGGCCGCCGGGCCGCGGTCAGCGCCCCGGTCAGAGCGTCCCCGCAGGCTCGACGAGGTCGGCGAGATCGCCGGCCGGCACGGCCCTGCCCAGGCGTGACAGCACGTTCACGAACGATCGCCGGTGCGCCGGGCACGGCCCGTAGGCGTCGAGCGCGGCCATGTGCCCAGGCGTGGAGTACCCCTTGTGCCTGGCGAACCCGTAGCGCGGGTACTGGGCGTGCAGCCCGTTCATGATCGCGTCCCTGGTGACCTTGGCCACGATCGATGCGGCGGCCACGCACGCGGCGACCTGATCCCCCTTCCACATCGCCAGTGACGGGACCCCGAGGCCCGGAACCTCGAAGCCATCGGTGAGCACATACCCCGGACGCCCCGTCAGGCCCGCGAGCGCGCGCCGCATGCCCGCCACGTTGCAGGCGTGCAGGCCGAGCCTGTCGATCTGGTCCGGCTCGATCACCACGACGTGCCAGGCGCGCGCGCAGGCGACGATCCGCCGGTACGCGGCCTCCCGCGCGCGTGCGGTCAGTGCCTTGGAATCGGCCAGCCCGGCGCCTGCGCCGGCGCCGCCGAGCACGACCGCCGCGACGACCAGCGGCCCCGCGCAGGCGCCGCGGCCAGCCTCGTCGATGCCGGCCACCGGCCCCAGCCCGGCCCGCGCCAGCACCCGCTCGTAGCCCGCCAGCCCGCCGGATCGCCTCGGGGTGTACCCGACAGGACGGCGCACGGCCGCGCCTGCCGCCCAGTCCGCACCCGGCGCCACCGCCCGCACGGGCTAGCCCTCGCGTGCCCCGCGGGCCAGCGCCCCGCGCCCCGCCGGCGCCCGGCGCCCCGCCAGCCGTCCGCATCCCGCGAGCACCCGGCGCCCCGCCAGCCGTCTGCACCCCGCGAGCACCCGGCGCCCCGCCAGCCGTCCGCACCCCGCCAGCATCCCGCGCCCTCCCTGCCGCTGCGCCGACGCCCCGCGCCCAGCCCGGTTGCTCCCGCGTTCCCCGCGGCGGCGCCGGCGAGCGGCCCGCAGCCGCAGCCGCATCCGGCGCTCGATGAACGTCAGCGGGACCGCCCCGGCGAGCCCGCCAGCAAGCGGCAGGTACGGCGCAGCCGGGCGGACCGGCATGCCGAGGGCGAGCCCGGCCTCGGCACCCGCGAGCGCCCCGGCGTCCCGCCAGGCCGCAGACCGGAAGCCGGGCCGGCTCAGGCCGGGCTGATCGAACGTCGCGGGGATCGGCAGGATCCGGACCTGGCCCGGCGGCCAGATGATCATGAATGCCCTGCCGATCACGGCGCTCTCCGGGATCGTCCCGTTCCGGTCATAGGGGACGCAGGTGACCTCAGGATCGGAGTACGCGCAGTCGTGCAGGCGTGAGTCCGCCGAGTCGGGCCGGTTGTCCCCCATCACCCACAGCCTGCCCGGGGGCACGACGACGTTGAACGGCTCCTGGGACGGCAGCGCCCCTGGGATGAGATACGACTTCTCGTTGAGGGGAACGCCGTTGACGGTGATCTGATGATGCGAATCGCAGCATACGACGTGATCGCCGGGAATGCCGATCACTCGCTTGATGTAGTCGGTCTGGCCCGGCGCGGTCCCGAACAGCCCGGCGATCGAGTCGAACAGCGGCCGCAGCGTCGCGTCGTAGACCCGGGCGAGGGGGTTGCCCGACGACGGCGGCGAGGCGTCGGGAGGGTTCCACGAGCCCGTGCCGTCGAACACGACGATGTCGCCCCGCGCGATCGGCCTGATGTGGTACACGAGCTTATTCACCAGCACCTTGTCGCCGATCAGCAGGGTGTCCTCCATCGAACTCGACGGGATGAAGAACGGCTGGACCACGAACGTCTTGATCACCAGGGCGATCGCGAGCGCGATGACGAACAGCACGATCATCTCGGTCAGGAATGACAGCGCGCCCCGCCGCCGGCCGTCCCGTTCCCGCCCGCCCGCTGCGCCATCGGGGACGTCCGGCTCCTCGGCGCCCGGCGGCGGGCGGCCGCGCGCCCAGTCCTCGCCCGACGGCAGCGGGCCGGGAACCCGTGCCCCGCCGGCGCGCGCGCCCGGCTCGGCGTGCAGGCCATCCCCCGCACGCTGCTCGTCGTCCATCATCATCCTCCAGCCTAGCGGTCGGCCGGCCGCCGCCACGGCGGCAGCGGCCCGGCGTGAACCGGCAAGGCGGCGGGGGAGGCAGGGCATGTCGAACTCCGCGCGCCAGAACGGGGCGCTCACCCGGCTGCCCCAGCGCAGCCTACCGCCGGCGCGGGCCTGGAGAGCCTGAACGCGCGGCACGCGTCGCCGTGACCCGGGCGCCCAGGCGCGCACCGTGACCATGTGGCCGTGCCGCGGGCGCGCGCCAGTGATGCCGGGGCGAGCGGCGGGCCGGGCGTCGGCCGCGCTAGCGGACCGGCTCCCGCCGCTCCTTGATCCGGGCCGCCCTGCCGCGCAGCGAGCGCAGGTAGTAGAGCTTGGCGCGGCGAACCTGACCGCGCGTGACGACCTCGATCGTGTCGATCGACGGTGAGTGCACGGGGAACGTCCGCTCGACGCCCACGCCGTAACTGATCTTGCGGACGGTGAACGTCTCCCGGGCCCCGCCGCCCTGACGGCGGATGACGATTCCCTGGAACACCTGGATTCTCGTCCGGTTGCCCTCGGTGACCCGCACGTGCACCTTCAGGGTGTCGCCGGGCCTGAAGTCCGGGATGTCCGACCGGACCTGCGCCTGCTCAAGCTCGGCAATCGCGGTGTGCATCGAATCTTGTCCTCGTCGCTCCCACGCGCACGCCTGCGAACGCGCTCAGGTGAACTGGCCGCCGAGGCGGCACGTGACCGCGCCCCGCCAGCCTGCCGGCACCGGGGCACGGCCTTCAGTGTGCCACATCCTCTCCGCCGGCCGCGAAGCCAGCGGCTGCCAGCACCTCGCGGTCCCTGGCGTCCAGGGCCGACGCAGGCAGCCGCGCGGCAAGATCAGGCCGGTTCCGCGCGGTCCGGCGCAAGGCCTGGTCGCGCCGCCAGCGGGCGATGGCGCCGTGGTCGCCGGAGAGCAGCACGGCGGGTACCGCCATGCCGTGCCACACCCGGGGCCGCGTGTAGACCGGCCCCTCCACCAGGCCGCTCATCGGCCCGCCGCCGGCGCCGAAGGAGTCGTCGGCGGCCGAGCAGGCGTTCCCCAGCACGCCAGGCAGCAGGCGGCAGATGGCGTCCACGATGACCAGCGCCGCCGGCTCCCCACCGGTGAGCACGTAGTCACCGATCGACACCTCGCGGACCGTCATCCGCGCGCGCGCGTACTCGGTCACCCGCGAGTCGATGCCCTCGTACCGCCCGCAGGCCACGATCAGGTGGGCGCCGCCGGCCAGCTCGGCCGCCATCGCCTGGGTGAAGGGGACGCCCGACGGAGTCGGCACGATCAGCACAGGCGCGGCCGCGGGCTCCGCCCCGGATCCGCGCACCGCCCCGGATCCGGGCACCGGCCCCGGGCCGCGCCCGGCTCGCGAGCCACCCGCACCCGGCTGGCCGGGCCTGGCCGGGGCCCCGGCCACCAGGCCGGCGGGCGGGCCCGCGAGGGCATCCAGCGCCTCGCCCCACGGCTCGGGCTTCATCACCATCCCGGGGCCGCCGCCGAAAGGCGCGTCATCCACCGTGCGATGCGGATCGTGAGCCCACGCGCGCAGGTCGTGGACCGCGATCGCGACGTCGCCTCGTGCGATCGCCTTGCCGATCAGCGACACGCGGAGCGCGGCGAAGAACTCGGGGAAGATCGTGACGATGTCGATGCGCAGCGCGGCTCCTCCTGTCCTGGGATGGCGGGCCCAGCCGGCCAGCGCCGGCCGCCCGGGCTGCCGGTCAGACAGCCGCATCCGGGTCGAGCAGCCCTGGCGGCGGGTCGATCACGAGCCTGCCACCGGGCAGGTCCACCTCGGGCACGATCGCGGCGACGAACGGGATCAGGATCTCCGCGCCTGGCCGGGTGCCCGGCCCGCGGACGACGAGCAGGTCCTGCCCGTGGTGGAGGACATCGGCAACGGTGCCCACGTGCTCGCCCCCCACGGTCTCGACCCGCAGGCCGGTGAGCTGGTGATCGTAGAACTCCTCGGGCCCGGCGAGCGGTTCCAGCTCGGCCGAGTCGATGACGAGGACCGTGCCGCGCAGCGCCTGCGCCGCGCTGCGGTCGTCGCATCCGGCGAACCGGACCAGCAGGCGGCCGGACTGCCACCGCGCCTCGGCGACGGTCAGCGGCCCGCGCTCGGCCGGATCGGTGGCCAGCACCGACCCGGCCGCGAAGCGGCGGTCCGGGTCATCGGTCCTCACCTCCACGGCGAGCTCGCCGCGCAGGCCGTGCGGGCGTCCGACCCTGCCAACGACCAGCCGCATCCGGCTAGCGCACCTCGCTGGAGTCGAGCAGGTCGACGCGGACGTAGGAGTCGCCGGCCAGGGAGCTGAGCACCGTGCGGAGCGCACGGGCGGTGCGCCCCCCGCGCCCGATCACCTTCCCGAGGTCATCCGGGTGAACCCGCACCTGGAGGACCCGGCCCCGGCGCAGGTTGCGGCTGGAGACCCGGACATCGTCGGGATGGTCGACGATGCCCCGCACGAGGTGCTCGAGCGCCTCCTCAAGCACCTCAGCCTCCGCCGGCGGGATCGGCGGGCTCGGCGCCTGCCTCCTTGCCGGCGGCCTTGCCCTTCCCTGCCTTGCCCGCGCCAGGCCCGCCCCCCTCGGCCCCGGCGGCCTGGCCGGCCCTGGCGGCCCTCCCGTCACCCGACTTCGGGGCAGAGGCCTTGGCCTTCCCCTTCGGCGCCGCCCCGGGCTCGGTCAGCGTCTCGGCGAGGGCTGCGGCGAAGGCTTCCTTCTTGTCCGTGCGCGGGGCGGCGGTCTTCAGCGTGCCCTCCGCGCCGGGCAGGCCCTTGAAGCGCTGCCAGTCCCCGGTCACCTCAAGGAGCTTGCGCACCGGATCGGTCGGCTGCGCGCCGACGGAGAGCCAGTACTGGGCGCGCTCCGAGTTGACCTCGATGAGCGAGGGCTCGGCCTTCGGGTGGTACTTGCCGATCTCCTCGATGGCGCGGCCGTCCCGCTTCGTGCGGGCGTCGGCGATGACGATCCGGTAGTAGGGCTCGCGAATCTTGCCCATGCGCTTCAGCTTGATCTTGACAGCCACGGCTGTGGTCTTCTCCCAGCGGATTCGGTGCGGGCGGGCGTTCGGAGTGGGGAACCGGACGCTCCTCCCCGCGTGGTACGGCGGCGACGAGAATGAGAGGGCCTCGCGGAGCCGATGGTTGCGTTCACATTCTGCCAGATGCGGCTGCGTGCGGCAGCCCGGCCGCCGGACCGGCGGCCGGTCAGCGGCCCTTCTTGCCTCCCTTCCCGCGCCTGCCCTCCGGCCGCGCCGGATCGCGCGGCCTGGGCGCAGGCAGGCCGGGCACGGGCAGGCCGGGCACGGGCCGGCCGGGCAGGCCGGGCACGGGCCGGCCGGGCAGGCCGGGGAGCCGGAACCCCCGCGCGGTGACGGAGCCCGCCTCGCCGACCGGCCCGCCGCCGCCTGCCCTGTCCTTCCCGCCGAACGCCGGGGGAAGGCCCGAGGCTGCTCCCGGGCGCGCGTCCCTGGTCCCCGCGGCCGGCCCAGGGCTGCCCAGCCCGCCGCCGGCGAGCCCGGGGCGCAGATCGCCCGGGCCGCCGCCTGGGCCGGGCCCGGCGGTGCCGGGCACGCCGGGCCCGAACCCGGCGCCCCGGCGGTCGGCCCCGCCCCCGCTCCCGTTCGGCCGCGGGCCTGCCTTCCCCTTCTTCTTCCCCTTCGCCCTCTGGCCCCGGCGCATGCCCGGCAGCCCCGGCGTGCCGCCCATCATCTGCCGCATCAGCTTCTGGCCCTCCAGGAACCGGACGACGAGCGCGTTGACCTCGCCCACGCTGACGCCCGCCCCGCCGGCGATCCTCAGCCTGCGCGACCCGTTCAAGATCTTGGGATTCCTGCGCTCCTCCGGGGTCATCGAGCTGACGATCGCGGCCGCCCGGTCCAGGTCCTTGTCGCTGATCTGGCTGAGCATCTCGCGGTTCTGCGCCGCGCCGGGCAGCATCCCGAGCAGGTTGCTGATGGGGCCGAGCCGGCGGACCATGGCGAGCTGCTCGATGAAGTCCTCCAGCGTGAACCCCTCCGCGGAGGTGAGCTTGCCCGCCATCTCGGCGGCCTGCCGCTGGTCGAACGCGCGCTCGGCCTGCTCGATCAGCGTGAGGATGTCGCCGAGGTCCAGGATCCGGGATGCCATGCGGTCCGGGTGGAACAGGTCGAAGTCCTCAAGCTTCTCCCCGGTCGAGGCGAACATCACCGGGCGCCCGGTGACCTGCGCGATCGACAGTGCCGCACCGCCCCTGGCGTCGCCGTCCAGCTTGGTGAGCACCACCCCGTCGAATCCGACCCCGTCGAGGAACGCATGGGCGGTCCGCACCGCGTCCTGGCCGATCATGGCATCGACGACGAAGAGGATCTCGTCGGGCTGCGTCGCGTCCCTGATCGCCTCGGCCTGGGCCATCATCTCCTCGTCGACGCCGAGGCGGCCCGCCGTGTCGATGATCACGATGTTGTTCAGCCTGCGCCTGGCCTCGCCGAGCGAGTCGCGCGCGACCCGCACCGGGTCGCCGACGCCGTTCCCCGGCTGGGGCGCGTAGACCGGCACGCCGGCCCGCTCGCCGAGCACCTGGAGCTGCTGCACCGCGTTCGGCCGCTGCAGGTCGGCCGCGACCAGCATCGGGGTGTTCCCCTGGCCGCGCAGCCACAGCGCGAGCTTGGCGGCGAGCGTGGTCTTGCCCGAGCCCTGCAGGCCGGCCAGCATGATCACGGTGGGCGGCACCTTGGCGAACCTGAGCCGCCGCGCCTCACCGCCGAGGATCCCGATCAGCTCCTCGTTGACGATCTTGATGACCTGCTGCGCGGGGTTGAGCGCCTGCAGGACCTCTGCGCCAAGGGCGCGCTCGCGCACGCGCGCGATGAAGTCGCGGGCGACCGGCAGCGCGACGTCCGCCTCCAGGAGGGCGACCCTGATCTCACGGCAGGTCGCGTCGATGTCCGCGGGAGAGAGCCTGCCGCGCCCGCGCAGCCCTGAGAAGACGCGGGTCAGCCGGTCGGATAGGGTCTCGAACACCTGGCGTGCTCCTCCGTTAGCTCCCGAGCAGGGCGTCGGCGAACGTCTCCGGGTCGAACGGGGCGAGGTCGTCCGGGCCCTCGCCGAGGCCGACCAGCTTGACCGGGACGCCGAGCTCCCGCTGGACCGCGATCACGATGCCGCCCTTGGCCGTCCCGTCCAGCTTGGTCAGCACTATCCCGGTGACGTCCACGACCTCGGCGAACACCCTGGCCTGGCGCAGCCCGTTCTGGCCCGTCGTGGCATCGAGCACCAGCAGCACCTCGTCCACGGCGGCGTGCTTGTCGATCACGCGCTTGACCTTGCCGAGCTCATCCATCAGCCCGGCCCGGGTGTGGAGCCGGCCTGCCGTGTCGACGATCACCGCGTCCACGCCGGCGGCGATCCCGGCGCGGACCGCCTCGAACGCGACGCTGGCCGGATCGGCGCCCTCGCGGCCGGCCCGGACCACGCGCGCCCCGACCCGCTCGGCCCAGGTCTGGAGCTGGTCGGCGGCCGCGGCACGGTACGTGTCGGCGGCGCCGAGCAGCACCGTCCGGCCGTCCCCGACCAGGATCCTCGCGAGCTTCCCGCACGTCGTGGTCTTGCCGGTGCCGTTCACGCCCACGATCAGCACGACGGCGGGGCGGTCGCCGTGCGGGGCCACCCGCAGGCCTCGGTCCAGGTCGGGCCCGGCCTGGGCGACCAGGTCATCCCGGAGCATCGCCCTGACCTGCGCCAGATCGCGGGTGCCGGCCACCTTGACCTGCGTCCGCAGCCGCTCCACCAGCGCGGCGGCCGGGCCCACGCCCATGTCGGCGCCGATCAGGACCTCCTCGATCTCCTCCCACCGGGCCTCATCGAGCCTCCCCGAGGAGAGCAGGCCGAGCAGGACCGAGCCGAACGCGCTCTGGGACCTGGCGAGCCGGCCGCGGAGCCTGGCCATGCGCCCGGCCGACGGGGGCGGCGTCTCCACGACGCCGGCCGGGGCGGCCGCGGCTGCCGGCGCGGGGGGCGCGAGGGCCCCGGCCGCGGCCCCCGCCGCGGAGCCTGCCCGGCCGGGCGGCGCGCCCTGCCGCGGGGCCGCCGCCCGCGCGCCGCGGGCGCGCCTGCGGGCGGGGGCGACCAGCAGCGCGCCGCTCACGATCAGGACGAGCAGGACCACCCCGATGATGATCAGCACAGTTTCCATGACGGCTCTCAGTCTGGCAGAAGCCGGCCACTGGCCGGGCCAGCCGTGCGGCGCCCCGGGCAGGTCAGCCGCTGGCCGGCTCGCGCAGCCGCTGGCTGACGACGGCGGAGACCCCGTCCGAGCGCATCGTGATCCCGTACAGCGAATCGGCGATCTCCATCGTCCGCTTCTGGTGAGTGATGATGATGAGCTGGGATGTGGCCCGCAGCTCCTCGAATATCTCCAGCAGCCGCTGCACGTTCGTGTCGTCGAGGGCGGCCTCGACCTCGTCCATCACGTAGAACGGCGACGGCCGGGCCTTGAAGATCGCCACGAGGAAGGCGAGCGCGGTCAGCGCGCGCTCGCCTCCGGAGAGCAGCGACAGCCGCTTGACCTTCTTGCCGGGCGGCCTGGCCTCGAAGTCGATGCCGGTCGCCAGCATGTCGCCGGGCTCGGTCAGCACCAGCCTGCCCTCTCCGCCGGGGAAGAGCCGCGCGAAGATCCGCTCGAACTCCCTGGCGGTGTCGGCGTAGGCGGCGGCAAACGCCTGCTGCACCCGGTCGTCCACCTCCCTGACCACGGTGAGCAGGTCACGCCGGGTCTTGCGCAGGTCCTCGATCTGGGCGACCAGGAACGAGTGGCGCTCCTCCAGGGCGGCGAACTCCTCCAGCGCCAGGGGATTGACCCTGCCGAGCTGGTCGAGCTGGCGCTGTGCCGCCTCGGCGCGCCTCCGCTGCTCCGCCCGGTCATACGGAACCGGCGCCGCTCCCTCCGTCGCCGGGGGCACGGGCACGTCCGGGCCGTACTCCGCGGCCAGCGTCTGCGTGTCGATGCCCAGCTCCTGCGCCCTGGCCTCCGCCTGCTCCAGCCTGAGCCGCCTGCCCGCCCTGGCCACCTCGGTGCCGTGCGCGGCGCTGACCACCCGGTCGAGCTCGAGCGTTGCCTCGCGGATCCTCGCCCGGACCGCCTTCAGCTGCTCGTCCGTGCCCTGGTGGGCCGCCTCCGCCCGCTGGCGCTCCTCGTCGGCCAGCCGCAGTGACCGCTCGATCGCCGTCAGGCAGGCCCGCGCCCCAGCCGCCACCGCCGCCGCCACGGCCGCGTCCGCGGCACGCCGGCGCTCCCGTTCCTTCGACCGGGCGATGGCCTGCCGCTCGGCTGCCGCCGCGGCGGCGAGCGCGTCGGCCCGGCCGCTGATCGCGCGCAGCCGTTCCTCGACGGTGCGCACCTCGAGCCGGGCCTCCATCTCGGCGTTCCTGGCCGCAGCGGCGCTGTCGGCGAGTGCCTGCTTGGCGGCGGCCGCCTGCGCGGGCGGCCGGCCCGGCGCTGGCCCGCCCGCCCCGGCCTGGCCCGCCGCGGACTCGGCCGCGATCTTCGCCTCGATCTCGGCCAGCTGGCGGCGGCTGCGCTCCGCCGAGCGCTCGGCGGCGGCGATCGCCGCAGCCAGCCGACCGGCCTCGTCCTGCGCGGCGCGCGCCGCGCCGGCCAGCGCGCCCAGCCTGCCGGAGACCTCCGCCGCGGCCGCGTCCACCTCCTGCAGCGCCGCGAGCGCCCGCGCCAGCTCCCCCCTGGCGCGCTCTTCCTCGTCCACCGCGTCGGCGAGCTCGCGCTCGGCTCGCGCGCCAGCGGCCTCGGCCCGCGCCAGCTCGCCGGCAGCCTGCGCCGCGGCGGACCGCAGGCCGAGCAGGCTCTGGCCGCCCGGCGAGCCTCCCCGCGCCCAGTGCCCGCCGAGCAGGTCGCCGTCGGCCGTGACCACCGTCACCGCCGGATCGCGGCGCACGAGCTCCAGGCCGGCGGCCAGATCCGGCACGAACAGGACGCCGTTCAGCAGCCGCTCGATCGCCGCGGCCAGCTCGCCCGGCGCCTTGACCAGGTCGGCGACGGGAAGAACGGACTGTTCGCCCGGATCGCCCGGCCGGCCAGCCGCGATGGCGCGGGCGGCGGCACCGCCGCCGCCCGGCGCCCGCCCCCCCGGCCCGCCGGCCCGCCCGGGCCCGGACCGACCGGGCCCGGCAGGCTCGCCGCCGGAGGCGACCACCAGCTCGGCCCGGCCAGCCCGCCGCTCCCGCAGCTCCCGCAGGATCGCCGCGGCGGCCTCCACATCCCGCACCGCGACCGCCGAGCCGGCAGCTCCGAGGGCGGCGGTGACCGCCTCCGCGGCCCCGTCCGCGACGTTGAGGAGCTCCGCGAGCGGGCCAAGCACCCCGGGGAACGCGCCATCGTCGGCCAGGAGCACCTCGGCGGCGTCCGCTCCCCGCCGGACCGCCTCCTCCAGGGCGGTCACCCGCGCGCGCAGCCCCGACCGCCGGTCGCTGATCTCGTGCTCGGCCGCCCGGAGGCTGGCCACCCGCTCCGACGCGGCGCGGACGGCAGCCGCAGCGCGCTCGTGAGCGGCGGCCAGCCCGGCCCGGTCCTCATCCCGGCCGCCGAAGCTGTCCTGAAGCTCGCCGTACTCCTGCTGCGCACGCTCGGCGCGGCCGCGGGCGGCGGCGAGCCCGGCGGCCAGCCGGGAGGCCTCCTCCTGGGCCGCGGCCAGCCTGCTGCGCGCCGCGCCCGCCTCGCTGCGCAGCCTGGCCAGGCGCTCGGCCCGCTCGGCGGCGCGGCGGGCGTCGGCCGCGATGGCCCGCTCCGCGTCGGCGAGCGCGCCCTCCGCGGCGGTCCGCGCCGCCACGGCGGACGCCAGCTGCTCGCGAGCCGCGGCCAGCCGCTGCGCCAGCGCGGCCTCCTGCTCGCGCAGCCCGGCCGCCTCGCGGCCGAGCTCCTCGGGGTCGCGGCCTGGCCTGGCGGGCTCGGGCGGTGCCGCCAGGTGCGAGTGCCGCTCGGCCGCCAGGTCGGCGACGGCGCGCAGGCGCTCGGCCAGCCCTGCGAGCGCGAAGTAGGTCCCCTGGGCCAGGGCGACCTGCGGCGCGTGCTGCTGCGCGGCGGCCTCGAGCTTCGCCTCGGCCCGCCTGGCCTCGTCGAGCGAGGCCTCCAGCGCGGCGCGGCGCGCCGCGGCCGCCGCCTCGTCGGCCTCGTCGCGTCGCAGTTCGGCGGTGAGCGTGACGTAGTCGTCGGCGAGCAGCCGGAGCCTGGCGTCACGGAGCTCGGCCTGGATCGCGGCGGCGCGGCGGGCGAGCTGCGCCTGCCGGCTGAGCGGCTTGAGCTGCCGGCCGAGCTCGGTGGTCAGATCGACGAGCCTGGTCATGTTCGCCTGCATGGCCTCGAGCTTGCGCAGCGCCTTCTCCTTGCGCCTGCGGTGCTTGAGGACGCCCGCCGCCTCCTCGACCAGGGCACGGCGCGCCTCGGGGCCGGCGTTCAGTATGTCGTCCAGGTGCCCCTGGCCGACGACCACGTGCATCTCGCGCCCGAGCCCGGTGTCCGAGAGGAGCTCTTGCACGTCGAGGAGCCGGCACTGGTTGCCGTTGATGGCGTACTCGCTTTGCCCGGTGCGGAACAGCAGCCGGCTGATCGTGACCTCGGCGTACTCGATCGGGAGCACCCCGTCGCTGTTGTCGATCGTGAGCGTGACCTCCGCCCGCCCGAGGGCGGGGCGCCCGGCCGTGCCGGCGAAGACGACGTCCTCCATCTTGCCGCCGCGCAGCGACTTGGCGCCCTGCTGGCCCATCACCCAGGAGAAGGCGTCGACCACGTTCGACTTCCCCGACCCGTTCGGGCCGACGACGCAGGTGATGCCGGGCTCGAACCGCAGCGTCGTGGCTGAGGCGAACGACTTGAATCCCCGCAAGGTGAGGGTCTTCAGGTACAACGGGGCCGTTCTCCTCACGGTGTCGCGCCGGTTCCCTCGCACCCTACCGTGACCGCAGGCCGGTCACCGGCAGCCAGGCGGTTACCGTAGGTGACGCGCCCAGGTCACGGGGGCATGCGGGGCGGATGCTGGCGGCGCGGGATGACGGCCACCCGTGCGGCGGCGACCCCCGCGGGCCGACGGCGGCCCGGCCGGGGAAGAGCCGCGGGGACCGGCCGTCAGGTCAGCGCCGGCTCGCGCTCCGCGAGCAGCACCTCGTGGTGAACTCCGGCAGCGAGCACGTCGTTAACCTCCTGCAGCCGGGCAAGCTCGGCTTCGAGGTCGCGTACCCGGCGCTGCAGCCGCCGCATCTCGGCGACCATGCGGGGATCTGGCCCGCCAACATGGCCAAGCAGAGCCTTCGCCATTGCTTGAGGTCCTCCACACTGAGTGACCAGAGTGGGCGCGCACGATCAGGCGCAGAACCACGCCGTTGCGCGCAGGTAACGATCTCATCGTCCCATCAGGGCCGCCCTCCGGTCAAGTTGACCGGGCCGGGCGGCCTCAGCGCTCCGTGAACCCGCTCAGGCCGCCCGTCGCCTGGTCCCACCGGTAGGTGACGTGATCCACCCGGCCCGGCACGCCCGGCCCCTCCAGCCTCTCGAGCAGGGCCTGGCACCGGTCGCGATGACCCTCGGCGACTATCTTGACCCGCCCGTCGGCCAGGTTCTCGGCCATCCCGGCCAGCCCCAGCTCAAGCGCGTTCCGCCGCACCCACCAGCGGAATCCCACGCCCTGCACCAGGCCGTGCGCCCAGGCGGTCAGCCTGGCCTGCGCGCTGAGCTCGCTGCCGGGCAGCTCCGCCCCCGGCAGCTCCGGGCCCGCTCCGGCGGCCCGCGCGGGGCCGCCCGGCTCGGTCACCAGCGCCCCCGGCGCGGCCGCGGCTGGCAGCGCGGGCAGCTGTACGAGGAGCGGTTCATGAACCTCTCGCGGATCACGGCCGCGCCGCACCTCCGGCAGGGCTGGCCGGCCCGGCCGTAGACCGCCAGCTCCCGCGAGAAGTACCCGCTGGCGCCGTTGACGTGGACGTACAGGCCATCGAATGAGGTGCCCCCCGCCGCGATCGCCTCGGCGAAGACGCCGCGGACCGCGGTGAGCAGCCGCGCGGCGTCGGCCCGGCGCATCGTCTCGGTCGGCCGGGCCCAGTGCAGGCCGCAGCGCCACAGTGACTCGTCGGCGTAGATGTTGCCGATCCCGCTGACCAGCGACTGATCAAGGAGCGCGCGCTTCAGGCCCGTCCGCCGGCCACGCAGCCTGGCGGTGAACCGCTCGTCGTCGAAGGCGGGCTCCAGCGGGTCGGGGGCGATGTGGGCGATCGCCGCCGGAGCGCCCGCGCCGCCGGGGGCCAGCGCCAGGTGGCCGAACGTCCGCTGGTCGACGAAGCGCAGGTCGGGCCCGCCGTCGGCGAACGTGAACCTGGCCCGGACGTGCGAGGAGAGCGGCCGGGCGGGATCACCGAGCAGGAGCTGTCCGCTCATGCCGAGGTGGATCAGCAGGGCGTCGCCGTCGACCGGAAGCCAGAGGTACTTGCCGCGGCGGCGCGCCGGGCCGGCCACGCGCCCGCGCAGCGCCGCGGCCAGGTCATCCGCGCCCGCCGCATGCCGCCGGGCGGCGCGCGGATGAAGGATCTCGACGGAGGCGAACCGCCGGCCGGCCACGTGCCTGGCCAGCCCTGACCGGATCGTCTCCACCTCGGGCAGCTCGGGCACGGCGCCGCTCCCGCTACTCCCCGGGCGCGGGCTCGGCGCCGCCCGCCACGCCATCCGGCCGGCCAGTACTGGAGCCTGGCCCGCCCGCCTCGCCGCTGCCGCGCTCCGCGAAGCCGGACGAGCTCAGCAGCTCGGTGATCGCCGTCCACGCCGCCTCGGCGGCCTGCTGCTCGGCCTCCTTCTTGGTGCGCCCCTCACCCTCGCCGTAGACCTGGCCTGCGACCCTGGCGACGGCGCTGAACGACTTCTGGTGGTCGGGCCCGCTCTCCTCGACCAGGTACTCGGGCGCGCCGAGCTCCTCGGCGGCGGTCAGCTCTTGCAGCGAGGTCTTCCAGTCCAGGCCCGCGCCGAGCCTCGCCGACCTGGCGATCACCGGATCGAAGAGCCGGTGCACGAGGGCGGCCGCCGCCTCCATGCCGCCGTCGAGGTAGACCGCGCCGATCAGCGCCTCGAGCGTGTCGGCGAGGATCGACGACTTGTCCCGGCCGCCCGTTCCCTCTTCCCCCTTGCCCAGCTTGACGTAGTCGCCAAGGCGCAGGCTCCGGGCGACCGCGGCGAGCGCCCGGCTGTTGACCACGGCGGCGCGCAGCTTCGCGAGGTTCCCCTCGGGCAGGTGGGGGTGCTGCCGGTACAGCGTGTCGGTCACGATGAGCCCCAGGACCGAGTCGCCGAGGAACTCCAGCCGCTCGTTGGTGGGCAGCCCGCCGTTCTCGTAGGCGAACGACCGGTGCGTGAGCGCCCGGTCGAGCAGCTCGCCGTCGACCTGGACCTGCAGCGTGCGCAGGAGAACGCCGGTGTCCGCGTCGTCCGCCCGGCCGTCACCTGGCGCGGCACTCACCGAGACCTCCTTCCCCCGGACCGGCGCGCCCGGCCACCCGAGGCCGCGTCACAGGCCGTGAGGCCGGCGCTCAGGAGGCAGCGATCACCTGGCGCCGGTTGTACGTCCCGCACGCCGGGCACGCGGCGTGCGGCAGCTTCGGCTCGCGGCACTGCGGGCAGGTGACCAGGCCCGGCGCCGTGGCCTTCCAGCGCGCGCGGCGGGAGCGGGTGTTGCTGCGCGACATCCTGCGCTTGGGTACTGCCACCTCATGGCTCCTTCGTGCCCGCGGGACCGGTCCCGGCCCGCGACGAGTTCCTGTGCCGCCGGGCCGCCCCGGCGTCCGCACCCGGTGCGGCCCCGGCCGGGAACAGCCCGGCGAGCGCCGCCCATGCCCCGCCGTCCTCGCGATGGCGATGGCCTGGCCCGGCGTCGGCGAGCCTGATCCCGCACCTGCCGCAGAGCCCGGGGCAGTCCGCGGAGCACAGCGGCGAGAGCGGGAGCTCGAGGACGAGCGCGTCCCGGAGGGCAGGCTCCAGGTCGAGCAGGTCCCCGTCCAGACGATACCTGTCCCCGTCCTCCTCGCCGGCGTCCGCGCTGAACAACTCGCGGAAGCCGACGCTGATCGCGGAGGTGAACTCCGCCAGGCACCGCGCGCACTCCCCGGCGAGGACGGCGCCCGCGCTCGCGGTCACCAGGACCCCCTCGGTCACCTCCTCGAACCGGGCCTCGATCGCCAGGTCGCTCCCGGCCGGCACGCGGACCAGCCCGGACCCGAGGTCGGCCGGGGCCGGGACGGTGCGCGCCTCCGAGCGCGCGGATCCGGGCCCGAGCGCCCGGAGGTCGAAGACGAGCGGCGCGCGCGGGTCGAGGTGCCTGTGTCTGTGGAGCTTCGCGTTCGGCATGGCATGAGCACGGTCGTGGTGAACCCGGTCGGCCAGCATACCCGCTGGCCCGCGCCGTTCCCAAGCCGGTGCCCGCGGGCCCGGTGGGGCGGGGGCCTGCCGGGCCATGAGCCCCGGCCGCTCAGTCCCGGGCGAGGCGCTCGGTGAGCCGGCGCAGCACCGGCTCGGGCACCAGGCTGGCGACGTCGCCGCCGTAGCTGGCGAACTCCTTGACCAGGCTGGAGGACAGGAACGCGTAGAGCGGGTTGGTGGTCATGAACAGCGTCTCGACACCCGCCTGGGCGTAGTTCATCTGGGCCATCTGCATCTCGTAGTCGAAGTCGCTGACCGCCCGCAGCCCCTTGACGATCGCCGACACGTCATGGGCGCGGCAGAAGTCCACGATCAGCCCGTCGAACTTGGCGACCCGCACGTTCGCGTAGTCCTTGGTCACCTCGCGCAGCATCCCGACCCGCTCATCCGCGGTGAACAGCGACGACTTCGCGACGTTGCGCAGCACGGCGACGATCACCTCGTCATGCAGCCGGGCCGCCCGGGTGATGATGTCCATGTGGCCATTGGTCACCGGGTCGAACGAACCGGGGCAGACGACGCGAATCACGTGCTCTCAGCTCCCGTCGGTGCGGCTGGTTCGGCAGAGGCTGGGCACCCGCCGCCTGAGGCGCGACCGTACCAGAACGCCGTCTCGCCGTACCTCCGGGACCTGTCCTGAACGATCCCCGGCGGCCACGGGGGCGGCCCGGACCGGGCGTCGCGCTCGACCACCACTAGAGCGCCGCTCGCCAGCCAGCCCCGCCCGGCCAGCTCGCCGAGCACCGCGGCGAGCTCGGCGTCGCCGGTCCCGTAGGGCGGGTCGGCGAACACGAGGTCACGCGGGCGGGCCCCGGCCGGGCCGCGGCGCAGGACCCGCAGGACGGGCCCGGCGACGCAGCGGGCGCCCGGCAGGCCGGTGGCCGCGATGTTCCTCCTGATCACCTCGGCCGCCCGGAGATCGGACTCGACGAGCAGCACGTCGGCCGCGCCCCGGGACAGCGCTTCCAGCCCGACCGCGCCGGAGCCCGCGTACAGGTCGAGCGCCGCGATGCCGGCCAGGCCGCCGCGCATGGCGAGGATGGAGGAGAACAGGCCCTCGCGCGCCCGGTCGCTGGTCGGCCTGGTCCGCCCGCGCGGCACGGCCAGGCGCCTTCCCCCCGCGGCGCCCGCCACGATCCTGATCACGCTTTCTCCAGGAACTCGGCCCGCTCGGCGTCGACGAGCGCCGCGATCGCGGCGGCCAGGGCGGGCTGGCCGGCGAGGGCGGGATCGGCCCCGATCAGTTCGGCGGCCTCCAGCCTGGCGGCCTCGATCAGGTCCTCGTCGCGCGCCAGCGTGAGCAGCTTGAGGCTGGACCGGCGGCCAGCCTGGGCCGAGCCCAGCACGTCCCCCTCCCGGCGCTGCTCGAGGTCGAGCCGGGCGAGCGCGAACCCGTCGGTGGTCGCGGCCACCGCCTCCAGCCGCTCCCGCGCGGGCCCGGTTTCCGCCTCGGTGACCAGCAGGCACAGGCCGGGCAGGCGGCCGCGGCCGACCCGGCCGCGGAGCTGGTGAAGCTGCGAGACGCCGAACCGGTCGGCGTCCATGATCACCATCATCGAGGCGTTCGGCACGTCCACGCCCACCTCGATGACCGTCGTGGTGACGAGCACGTCGACCTCGCCTGCGGCGAACGCCAGCATGACCCGGTCCTTCTCCTCCGGCGGCATCCGGCCGTGCAGCACCGCAAGGCGGAGCGAGGCCAGGGGCCCGCCCCGCAGCTGGGCCGCGACGTTGGTGACGGCGAGCGCGGCCCGGCGCTGCTCGGCCCCGGGGTCGCCGTCGGCGATGCCGGGGCCGCCGTCATCCGCGCCGGGCGCGCTTCCGGGGCCGACCGGCCGCGGCGCGCCCGCGGCTCCGTTCTCGTCATCCTCTTCCCCGCCGTCGCCCCCGATCCGCGGGCAGACCACGTAGACCTGCCGCCCGGCGGCCGCCTCCTCGGTCACCCGCTGCCAGGCGCGCTCCAGGTAGCGCGGCTTGCTGGCGGCCGGGACCACGTGGGTGGCGACCTGGGCGCGGCCGGCCGGGAGCTCGCTCAGCTCGGTGACCTCCAGGTCGCCGAAGACCGTCATCGCGACCGTCCGCGGGATCGGCGTGGCGGTCATCACGAGCACGTGCGGGCGGCCATCGGCGGCCTTGGCGCGCAGCGCCTCCCGCTGCTCCACGCCGAACCTGTGCTGCTCGTCGATCACGATCAGGCCCAGGTCGGCGAACCGGACCTGCTCCTGCAGCAGCGCGTGCGTGCCGATCACGATGCCGGCCTCGCCGGAAGCCGCCTCGAGCAGCGCCCGCCGCCGGGCCGCGCTGGCCTGAGACCCGGTCAGCAGCGCCACCCTGGTGGCGTGGTCCGCGCCACCGAGCTGGCCGGCCATCGCGAGCGGCCCGAGGATCTGGGTGAGCGACCGGTGATGCTGCTGGGCGAGCACCTCGGTCGGCGCGAGCAAGACGGCCTGGCCGGCCGCGTCGACCACCTGGAGCATCGCCCGGAGCGCCACGATCGTCTTGCCGGAGCCGACCTCGCCCTGGAGCAGCCGGTGCATCGGGTGGTCCCGCGCCAGGTCGGCGGCGATCACCTCGCCGGCCGCGCGCTGCCCGGCGGTGAGCTCGAACGGGAGCCCCCGGTCGAAGGCGTCGAGCAGCCCGCCGCTGACCCGCGGCCGCGGCAGCGCCACGTACCCGGCGGAGAGCCTGCGCCGCTGGGCCAGCACCACCTGGAGCGGGAACGCCTCGTCCCACTTGAGCCTGCGGACCGCCCGGCGCAGGTCCTTGTCGTCGGCGGGCCGGTGGATGGCATGGAGCGCCTGCGCGTACCCGCACAGGCCATGCCGCTCCCGCAGGTCCGCCGGGAGCGGGTCGTCGCCCAGATCGGCGGCGGCCAGGGCGAGGCGCACTGCGTCGGCGATCTGCCAGGAGGAGATCTGCCCGTTCGCCGGGTAGATCGGGATGAGCTCGGAGGCGAACTCCTGCGCCCGCGCCGCGCCCGCGTCCGCGGAGTCGAAGACCGCGCACTCCGGATGAGCGAGCTGGCGCTTGCCGCGGAACGTCGACACCTGCCCGGCGAACAGGCCGTGCCGTCCTGGCGCGAGCCGGTGCTCGCGCCAGGACTGCCCGCCCTTGCCGAAGAACGTCAGCGTGAGCGTGCCCCGGCCGTCGGTCACCACCGCCTCCAGGATCGTGCCCGGCCGGTGGCGCATCGGCCGGACGGAGACCGATGCGATCCTCGCCTGGACCGTGACGTGCTCCCCCTCGCGCAGCGAGGCGAGATCGGTGAGCTGCCCCCTGGTCTCGTACCGGCGCGGGAAGTAGGTCAGCAGGTCGCCGACCGTGTGCAGGCCGGACGGGCCGAGCGTGGCAAGGCGCCGGGCGGCCCGTTCGCCGACCACCGGGCCGAGCCGGTCGGTGAGCCTGGCCACGGCGGTCAGCCCCGCGCGCCGGCGGCCGTCACCGGTGTCATGTGGGCAGGCTACTTCCCCGGCCTGCCAGCCCGCGCCGGCGCCGGTCGCGGTGCCCTGGCGGGTCCGGTATCCTGGGCAGCCGGGTCGGCGCTGCCAGCCCGCTCATGATCCTGACTCTCACCCATGGAGCGTCCCGTGGCTTCCGTCTGCGATGTGTGCGGCAAGGGGCCGGGCTTCGGCAACAACGTGTCGCACTCGCACCGCCGCACCCCGCGCCGCTGGAACCCGAACATTCAGCGCATCCGCGTGAAGGCCGGGCGGACGCCGCGCCGCCTGTACGTGTGCACGTCCTGCATCAAGGCGGGCAAGGTCACGCGCTGAGCCGGCCATCTCCGGAGCTCCGGCCCTGCGGCGCTCAGCCGACCGGCTGCCTGATGCGCCAGGCGTGGTCCACCGGGCCGATGCCGCGGCCCAGGGGGAAGCCGCCGTCGATGGCGCCTGTCACGTACTCCTTCGCCGCCTCCACCGCCTGGGGCACCTGAGCGCCCATCGCCAGGTGCGCGGCGATCGCCGAGGCGAGCGTGCAGCCCGTGCCGTGGGTGTGCCGGGTGATCACCCTGCGGCCCGGGTACCGGGTGACCCGGCCGTCCGGCGCGAGCAGCAGGTCCACGGGGTTGCCGGGCAGGTGGCCGCCCTTCACCAGCACCCAGGCGGGTCCGAGCGCCGCGATGTCCCCCGCCGCCCGCCGCATCTGCTCCTCATCGCCGATCGAGCGGCCGGTGAGCAGCTCCGCCTCGTAGAGGTTGGGCGTCACCACGGTCGCCATGGGCAGCAAGGCGGTCCTGAGGGCCTCCAGCGCGCCCGGCGACAGCAGGCTGTCGCCGTGCTTGGACACGGCGACCGGGTCCACCACCAGCGGGGCCTGCACGCTGGCCAGGCGCGAGGCGACCACCTCGACGATCGGCGCGGAGGCGAGCATGCCTGTCTTGACCGCCTGCGCCCCGATGTCGCCGAGGACGGAGTCGAGCTGCGCGGCGACCGCTGCGGGCGGCAGCTCCCAGTACCCCTGCACCCCGACCGAGTTCTGCGCGGTGACCGCGCAGACCACGGTCATGCCGTGGACGCCGAGCGCGAGCATGGTCTTCAGATCGGCCTGGATGCCCGCGCCGCCTCCCGAATCCGAGCCGGCGATCGCGAGCACGCGGGGCGGGGGGGTGCTCATGGCTCCAAGAGTAGGCGGGCCCGGGCGCCGTTCAGCGCCCGGCTGCGATCCGCGAGAAGCCGTCCCAGTGCCGCCAGCCATGGGGCCAGCCGTGGCGCGGCCGGCTGATCGCGTGGAACGTACACGCGGCCCCGTCGAACACGCAGCCGGCCGGACGGCCCGGCGAGCCGGCGCCGAACACCACGATCGTGGCCCGGTTGTCCCCCGAGCGCGGCCAGGGCGCGGGCGAGCCGTAGACGACCAGGCCATCCCGCCCGGCGCGCCGCCACTTCGCCCAGCCCGCCAGGACATCCTCGACGTGCCCGCCGTGCAGCGCGAACGACAGCTGCCAGCTGCCGAGGGAGCGGCGCGCCACTATCATGATCATGATGCTGAAGTGGCCGGGCCGCTCGGCGAGGGTCTCGTAGTCCACGCTGACCTGCCCCTGCCTGTCCGTCACCGTCCTGCTGCGCGCGCCAGACCTTGGCAGCTGGAGCTTCACCCCCCGCTTCGTGGCGGGCTGCCGGCCCGCGCGGCCCTGCGGCGTGCCACTCGCCGCTCCGCAGTCGGCCCGGGCGCAGTGGCCGCTCACTGGCGGCGGGAAGGTGAGGGCGGCGTGCGGGGTGACGAGCGCCAGGGAGGCAGCGATTACAATTCCCGCGCTCACCGCGAACCACGGCGTCAGCAGCATGCCGCGGACCAGGCGCCGTGATTCCGGGTGGAGGGCCAGGCGGCGCGCCGCTGCCAGAGCCGCGATCGCCCGGGGCGCCGCCGGATCCCGGGCACCCAGGTGCCGGCCGTGGCGGCCGGGCCGTGTGCCCGCTCGCGTGGCCCGGCGCCGAGGGCGGCTTCCAGCTCTGTGACGCGGCATCAGTTGCGGTTATATCAAGCGATTGCCGATGCGTGCGAGTCACAGCGAGAACGCGATCCGGGCTAATACCTACGATTAACGAAAATGCTCCCATCCGCCGCCGCGGCCTGCCGGCCGGCCATCCACGAGGATCCCGGCACCGCTGCCGACCCGGCCGATGGCGTGCCAGCGACGGGGCAGGGGGGCATCTGCGGGGAACGTGGCGACCAGGGCGTGGTCGTCGCCGCCGGCCAGCACCCATCGGGTCCAGTCCCGTTCCCCGGTCGCGGCTGCCGCCTCGCGCAGGCGGGCCGGCCTGGTCACCGGCTCGGCCAGCAGGCTCGCCGCCCGCAAGTCGATCGCGACCGCGCTGGCGCTTGCCACGTGACCGAGGTCGGCGAGCAACCCATCGCTGACGTCGATCATCGACGTCGCGCCGAGGACGGCGGCCTCCGGGCCGGCCTGGTAGGGCGGCCGCGGCCTGCGGTGCGCCAAGACGAGGCTGGCAAGCGGATCGGCGGCGGCCGCGCCGAGGCCGGCGGCTAGCAGCGCGAGCCCGGCCGCGGCCAGGCCGAGCGTTCCGGCGATCGCCACGACGTCGCCGGGGCGCGCCCCCGCGCGGGTGACCGGTGGCCGCCCGCCCAGGTCACCGAGCGCGGTGACCGCGATCATGATGGCGTCCGCGCTGCTCGTGTCCCCGCCGACGACGGCCGCGCCGGCCCTGCTGGCCTCCGCCGCGATTCCCTCGGCAAGCTCCAGCGCCCAGCCCGCGGGCGTGCCGCCCGGCGCGGCGAGGGCGACGAGCAGCCCCGTGGGCCGCGCTCCCATGGCCGCGACGTCGGCGAGGTTGCGGGCCGCGGCCTTGCGGCCGACATCGCGCGCCGGGGACCACTCCCGGCGGAAGTGCCTGCCCTCGATCACCATGTCGGTGGCCGCCACCACGCGACCGTCGGGTGCCGCCAGCACGGCCGCGTCATCGCCGATGCCGACCTCCACCCCCGCCGGAGTGCCGAGGCGCCCGGCGATGGCGGCGATCAGGCCGAACTCGCCGAGGTCCGCGATCGTGATGGCGACCTCCCGCGCCTGTGGCCGCTCCTGCCCGCCCGGACGCCGCCGCGCCGCGGATGGCCGCGGGCGGTGCCTACGATAGCGTGACGATCACGATCAGTACCGGGGGACGGCGCAGGGAGGGCGACATGGTCCAGGCTTACATCCTGGTGCAGACCGAGGTCGGCAAGGCCGCCGAGGTGGCGATGGCCATCTCGCGCATCGCCGGCGTCACCCAGGCCGACGACGTGACCGGCCCGTATGACGTGATCGTCCGGGCCGAGGCGGACAACGTCGATGACCTCGCGCGGCTGGTGGTCGCCCAGATCCAGGGCGTTCCCGGCATCACCAGGACGCTGACCTGCCCGATCGTGCACATCTAGGGCCCGCCCGTGCGGGTTCGCGGCCTTGGCTGGATCGCCTGATGGCGATCTCGGCGCCGCGATACCGGACCCGGGACAGCGGGCCAGCTCGACGGCAGGTGACGGCGATGCGCCCCTGCAGCCCGGCCAGCCCTGCCGCCAGCGCCCGGTCACCCGGATGTCGTAGACGCTGACCTGGAATGTGCCGGCCGGTTCGGGCGGCCCTTGCCGCGGCGGGCGATGCGGACCGAGTCCGCCAGCCAGACGAACTGCGGACCCGGCCGGGAGACCTTGCAGGACACGCCCTAGCAGGCCGGCCCGGCCAGCGCCGCGGCCACGGCGGCCGAGCGGCGGCCGAGCCCGATCCTGATGGCGGCCTGCAGGTCCGCGAGCGTGTCCACGTCCTGCCGCAGCCCGTCGAGCCCAGGCAGGTCGATCTCGACCGCCCCCGCCGCCCGGTGCTCCTCGCGCGACCCCGGGCCGAACCTCGGCCCGAACGGCTCCCCCGGCCGCGCCGTGTACAGGGTGGTGCCAGACCCGGCGGCGTCGGCGACGAACGCGTGGGCGACATGCCAGGCAGCCGCCAGAGCCCGGCCGAGCTCGCCCGGGGTGAGCGCGGGCAGGTCGGCGGTGAGTGCCGCGAGCCCCCTGCCCGGCCAGCGCCGGGCCTCGTGCTCCGCGCCGGCGGCCAGCGCGCCGTTCAGCCCCGCAGCGCGGGAATCCGCGATCACGCGCGCGCCGAGGGCGGCCACCTGGCCGCGGACCGCCGGATCGTCACTCACCACCAGCACCGCGCGGACGCTCTCGCACGCCACGGCCGCCGCGACCGTGTCAGCCGCCATCGCCAGCGCCAGCGCGCGCCGGCTGTCACCGGACAGGCCCGCCAGCCTGGACTTGGCCACGGACAGTACCTTGACGGGAACGATGACCGACCACGCCGGCGGGGAGGGGTGCGCCATGTCACCCGATCCTGCCTCGACACGGAGCCGGCGCAGCGGGGAGACTGGGACCATGAGGGGCTGGAGCGCGTGACGATGAGCGGGCGTGCGGACGGCAGTTACTCCAACTTCTGGCGCGGGGTGTCCAAGGTGCTGCTGCGCCCGGCGATCCGCGCGCTCATGAGGCATGACTGGCAGGGGCAGGAGCACTTCCCCGCCGAAGGCGGGGTGATAATCGCCGCCAACCACCTCTCCTACGCCGACGTCCTGGCCCTGGCGCTCTTCTGCGACCAGGCGGGACGCTACCCGGTGTTCCTCGCCAAGTCCGGGCTCTTCGACGTCAAGGTCCTCGGCTGGATCCTTGCCAGGCTCGGCCAGCTGCCCGTCCACCGCGGCCAGGCTGACGCGGCGCTCGTGCTGCGGGATGCCGAGCAGGGGCTCAGGAACGGCGCGTGCGTGATCTTCTACCCCGAGGGCACCGTCACGCGCGACCCGGCGCTCTGGCCGATGCGCGCCAGGACCGGCGTGGCCCGCCTCGCGCTGACCACCGGCGCGCCGGTCATTCCCGTGGGCCACTGGGGCGCCCAGGACATCTTGCCCTACGGCACGTTCCGGCCCCGCCTGCTGCCCCGCAGGACCGTCCGGATCATCGCGGGCCCCCCTGTCGATCTCTCCGAGTTCGCTGGCAGGCCGCCCGACTCCGCGGCCTTGCGCGCGGCCACGGACAAGATCATGGCTGAGGTGGCCGCGCTGGTCGGCAAGCTCCGCGGCGAGGTTCCGCCCGCAGAGCCCTTCCACCCGGCCGTCGCTCGCCGCAAGCAGCGCGCTGAGCTGCGCGCCCTCGCCGGGCAGGCCAGCCAGTCCCGGCCGGGTCCGCAGGGCGGGCAGGCACGGGAGGACCCGGGGGCACGGGAGGACCCGCAGGCCCCGCAAGGCCGGCCCGAGGGCACGGCGCCCGCCGACCGCCGCAGCCGGCCGGCGGCGGATGGCCCCGGTCGCGTGGCTGGCAGCCCGTGATCGCCGCGGTCATGGGCGCCGGGTCCTGGGGAACGACCTTCGCCCAGGTCCTGTGCGACGCTGGTGCCGACGTCACGCTGTGGTGCCGCAGGGCAGCAGTGGCCGACGCGATCAACGCCACCGGGCGGAACGAGGACTACCTGCCGGGCTTCCCGCTTCCTGCCACGCTGCGCGCCACCTCCGACCCCGCGCGCGCCCTGGCCCGCGCCGACGTTGTCGTGCTGGCCGTCCCCGCGCAGACCCTCCGGCCGAACCTGGCAGGCTGGGCCCGGCTGATCCCGCCGGGAGCGCTGATCATCAGCCTGATCAAGGGCATCGAGCTGGGGACCGGCATGCGGATGAGCGAGGTCATCGCCGATGTGACCGGGTGGCCGGCCGACCTGATCGCGGTGGTCACCGGGCCCAACCTCGCCCGCGAGATCGCTGAGCGCCAGTACGCGGCCACCGTGGTCGCCTGCACCGATCAGCAGGCCGCGGAGAACCTGCAGAAGGCGTGCCACACCAGCTACTTCCGCCCGTACACCAACCCCGACGTGATCGGGTGCGAGCTGGCGGGCGCCGCCAAGAATCCGATCGCCCTGGCGGTGGGCATGGCGGCCGGCATGGGCTTCGGCGACAACACCCGGGCCATGCTGATCACCCGGGGCCTTGCGGAGATCTCCAGGCTCGGCGCGGCCCTCGGAGCCGACCCGCACACCTTCGCGGGGCTGGCCGGGATGGGAGACCTGGTCGCCACCTGCTCATCGCCGCTGTCGCGGAACCGGACCTTCGGGGAGAGGCTGGGCCAGGGCATGGCGCTCGCCGACATCGTCACCGGGACGCACCAGGTGGCGGAGGGGGTGACGTCGTCCAGATCCGTGCTGCAGCTGGCCGCGGCGCGGTCGCTGGAGATGCCCATCACCGAGGTGGTCGCCGCGGTCGTCCACGACGGCCTGGACGTGGCGACGGCGGCGGCGATGCTCGCGAGCCGGTCAGCGAAGCCCGAGCGCTATGGCATCTGACAAGTGGCCCAGGCCGCCTGGTGGCACGCGCGATCCCGGCGATCCGCGCGGCGCCGGCCGCGCGGGGCCGACCGGCCGGCGGCCTGCAGACGATGCGCCGGACGATCTGTACGACGGCGATCCGCGGCACGCCGGGCCGTGGCCCGATGACCCGCGGTTCAGCGGCCGTGGGCCGGGCGTGCCCCGCGGCGCCGTTGCCGGCCGATCCGACCCCCGCGCGCCCGGACGCGAGCCCGTCGCCGACCCCGCGTTCCCGCCAGATCCGGGGTCCCGCCCGGGCGCCGGGTACCCGCCGGGTCCTGGCTATCCGCCGGATCCGCGGTCCCGCCCGGGCGCCGGGTACCCGCCGGGTCCTGGCCATCCGCCGGATCCGCGGTCCCGCCCGGGCGCCGGGTACCCGCCGGGTCCTGGCTATCCGCCAGATCCGGGGTCCCGCCCGGGCGCCGGGTACCCGCCGGGTCCTGACTATCCGCCGGATCCGCGGTCCCGGTCCGGCCGCGACCCCCGCTACCCGCCGGACCCCCGCGTCCCCCCGGGCGCCGGGTACCCGCCGGATCTGCCACCCGGCCGCGACGCGCGCGGACGGGCCCGCGAGCCCGGCTACCCGGGCGGCCGGCCCGTCGGTCCCGGGCTCACCGCGCCACCGCCCGCCGACCCCCGGACGGGGGGAGGCCCGGCCATGCGAGCGGGCCGGCCATGGCGGGCCGACGGGCGGCCCGGTACCGGTGCGCTGCGCGCGATCGAAGGACCCCGGCCCCCCGACCCGGCGTCCCGCCCTCCGGCCATGCCCGGGCCTGCTCCGGTGCCCGGGCCGCCTGGAATCCCGCCCGGACCCGGCTCCCCCGCGGGCGCGGGTCATCCGCCCGGCCCGGGCGACTCTTGCGGCCCGGGCGACTCTCCCGGCCCGGGCATCTCCTCCGGCCCGGCCCGCAGTCCGGCCCATGAATCCTCCGCCCCGGCGCGCCGGCCCGGCGAGAACACCCGCGCCGTCCGCCTGCCAGTCCCACCCGCGCCCGCCCAGCGGCCCGTTGCGATCCCGGTCTACCGCACGGCGGCCTTCGCCTTCGAGTCCAGCGCTGAATACGCCTCGATCCTGGCCGACGCCACCCCCGGGTACAGCTACAGCCGCATCGACAACCCCACTGTCGAGGCGTTCTGCGCGGCGGTCGCCGCCCTCGAGGGCGCCAACCTGAGCTATCAGGTCGCCGCCCAGGCGTTCGCCTCGGGCATGGCTGCGGTCTCCACGGTCCTGTGGACCTTCACCAAGGCAGGCTCGCACGTCGTCGCGCCCGCCGCGATCTACGGCGGCAGCTACGGCTTCCTGCGCAACGTCGCCGCCAAGTTCGGCGTCCGCGCCGACTTCGTCGACATGACCGATCTCGGCCAGGTCCGGGCCGCGCTGCAGCCAGGCACCGCGATCGTCTACGCCGAGACCCTCGCCAATCCGACCGTGGCAGTGGCCGACCTGGCCGCCCTGGCCCGCCTGGCCCATGAGGCCGGGGCGCTGCTCGTGGTCGACTCCACGCTCGCGCCCCCGGTGATCTGCCGCCCGCTGGAGCACGGGGCCGACCTGGTGCTGCACTCAGCGACCAAGTACTTCGGCGGCCACTCCGATGTCACCGGCGGCGTGGTCACCGGTCATCCCGAGCTCATCAAGATGATCCGCCGAGTACGGATCGACACCGGCGGCTCGCTCGGGCCCGACGACGCCTACTTGCTGCGCCGCGGCCTGGAGACGCTCCCGCTGCGGGTCAGGCGCAGCTGCGCCACCGCTCAGGTTCTCGCCGCCGGCCTGGCCAGGCACCCCGCGGTCCGCGTCGTCCACTATCCCGGCCTTGCCCATCACCCCGGTCACGAGCTGGCCCGCCGTCAGTTCGACGCCGGGCCGGAGGGGACGAGGTTCGGCGCGATCGTCACCGTCGCCCCTCACGGGGGGCGCGAGGCAGGCATGGCCTTCGCCGATCGCCTCCGCCTGGCCAGCGTCGCCACCTCGCTGGGCGGCACCCACACCAAGGTCAGCCATGTGGCCTCGACCACGCACCGGCAGATGGACCCCGCCGCGCTCGCCGCGGCGGGCATCGATCCGGGCTCCGTGCGGTTCTCGGTCGGGCTCGAGGATGGCGAGGACCTGCTGGCCGACGCGATGGCCGCGCTCGATGCGCTCGGCCGCCGGCAGCCATGACGTCCGGGCGGACTGCCGTCAACCGCCGTGCGGGCGAGCACCGGGAAAGCCACGGTGCGGGCGAACACCCGGCGAGCGCCCCGGCGATCGGGTGTCATAGTCAGACGAGGTTCCATGGCGGTGCCCCGGCGCGCGGGCCGGTGACACGTCACGGCGCCTCGGGCCTGGCGGCTCGGGGACGGAGGGTTGGCCGGTGAATGGTGGACGCAAGATCCGGGTCGCGGTGGTGTTCGGCGGCAAGGGCCCCGAGCATGCGATCTCCTGCCTCGGCGGGGGCAACGTGCTGCGCGTCATCGACCGGGACAGGTACGAGGTCTTCCCGGTCGGGATCACCAGGGAGGGGGCCTGGCTTCAGGTGGACGACGAGCCGGAGCGGCTCGCGATCACCGGCGGTGAGCTTCCCACGGTCGAGGCGGTCGCCAAGCCCGACGCCCACGTGGTGCCGTGGGCGCGGCAGGGCGACGCGGCCGTGGTGGCAAGCGCGCCCGGCCATGTTCCTCACATCTTCGGCGAGGTCGACGTCGTCCTGCCGGTCCTGCACGGCCCCTACGGGGAGGACGGCACGATCCAGGGGCTGCTCGAGCTGGCAGGCGTTCCCTACGTGGGCGCCGGAGTGCTGGCCAGCGCGGTCAGCATGGACAAGGAGTACATGAAGCTGATCTTCCAGGCGCGGGGGCTTCCGGTTGCCCCGCACGTGGTCGTGCGGGAACGCGACTGGCCGGCGGCGCAGGCGCCGGCCGACGAGCAGCGGGCGGTGGCGGCGCAGATCGAGGCGCTCGGCTGGCCCTTGTTCGTCAAGCCGGCCCGGGGGGGGTCGAGCCTGGGCACGTCCAAGGCTTCCGGCCCGGACGAGCTCGCGCGCGCGATCGCCCTGGCGCGCCAGTACGACCCGAAGGTGCTCGTGGAGAAGGCGATCAACGCACGCGAGATCGAAGTCGCCGTGCTCGAGGGCCTGGACGGCGCGGCACCGGAGACCAGCCTGCCCGGCGAGCTGAGGCTCGACGGCGGCGAGGAGTTCTACGACTTCGAGGCCAAGTACCTGGACCAGTCGAGCGGCATGCTGATCCCCGCGCCGATCCCGCAGACCGACATCGAGCGGATCCGGGCGATGGCGGGAGCGGCGTTCAACGCGGTCTCCGCCGAGAGCCTCGCCCGGGTGGACTTCTTCTACACGCCCGATGGCGAGATCCTGGTCAACGAGATCAACACGCTGCCCGGCATGTCACCGACGTCGTACTTCCAGAAGATGTGGGAGGCCTCCGGGATGCCGTTCCCGCAGCTCATCGACCGCCTGCTGGAGAGCGCGCTGCGCCGCCGCCCAGGGCTGCGCTGACGGATGGG
Source organism: Actinomycetota bacterium (assembly GCA_021324595.1). Taxonomy (GTDB): domain Bacteria; phylum Actinomycetota; class Actinomycetes; order Streptosporangiales; family Streptosporangiaceae; genus Chersky-822. The sequence continues at coordinate 86,949 of JAJPIV010000135.1, forward strand.
GGCGCAGCGGCGCCGGCCGGCCGCGGGCCGGCCTGCCCGGCGCGGGCGGCGGACGGCACCAGGCGCCGCCCGCCGCCAGGGTCGTCCGCGCTACTTCCGGCCCGCGGCCGCCCTCTTCTTCTCGCCGTTCACCAGGGCCTTGAAGTCGGAGCCCGCCCGGAACTTGGGGACGGAGGACTTGGGCACCTTGATGGACGCCCCGGTCGCTGGGTTGCGAGCCATGCGGGCCGGCCGGTCCGCCTTCTCGAACACGCCGAACCCGGTGATCGCGACCTTGTCGCCCTTGGCGACGGCGTGCTGGATGGTGTCGAGAACTGCGTTCACCGCCTCGGTGGCGGTCTTCTTGTCCCCCATCCTGGGGGAAATCGCATCGATAAGCTCCCGTTTGTTCATTTCCCTCACTCCTGCGGTCCCCCAACGGGAGGTCGCGCACCGGAGGCCTGCACAGCCTGGAATTCGCGACCTCTGACCCGCTCGAAATTAGGCGATGCGCCAGCGGCTCACAAACATCCACGCCAGTTTCATTGCGTGTCGCCGTTCAGGTAATGCGCAATCCAGCGGCAACCGGGGCATCCGGCGCCCGCAGGCCGCGGCTCGGGCGCTGCAGCGCGGCGTCGCGGCCCGGCCACGGCACCACGGCCCGGCGCGGCACCTCCTAGGGCGCGGCGCTACGGCACGGCGTCCCGCCCGTCATCGGGCGGCAGCGGGCCAGCGGCCGGCTGGGCGCGTGCGGCGCGCGCCACGTCGGCCATCAGCTCGTCAAGCCGCCGCGCGCAGCGCGCCCGGGGCGCCCCCGGCATCTTGAGCGCCGTGCAGATCGCCACGAACCGCAGGTGGAGCGCGGCGTGGGCGGCCGAGCCGGGGCCGAGGGCAACGATGGCACGGTGCAGGGCCCGCAGGCGCTCGGCCAGTGGATCCGGCGGCCCCGGGGCCTGGTCCTCGCCAACGCACCGCGGCTCGGACTGGCTCACCATCCCACTGTCGCAGACGGCACCGGGCGCCGGCCCGGCACCCGGCACGGCGGGGCCGTCTCCCCGCCGGGCCGGCGCGCCCCGGCGGCCGCTGCCAGGGCAGGACGACCCCACCGGGCGGGCCGGACGACCGTGCCGGGCCGGCGCCGCGCCGGCGAGAATCGCGCTGGCGGTATGGTCCATACTGGCGAAGCCGTGACAGCATGCACGGCCCCGCAGGCTCATCCGCCACGCCCCGCCGGCGCCGTGTGAGTGAGGTCACCCCCGTGAAGGTTGCTGTGGTCAAGGAATCGGGGCCCGGCGAGCGCCGCGTCGCGCTCGTCCCCGAAGCGATCGCCAAGCTGCGCTCGGCCGGGCACGAGATCCTCGTGCAGGCGGGCGCGGGGGCGGGGGCGTTCATCCCGGACGAGGCGTTCTCCGAGGCCGGGGCGAGCGTGGTCCCGGCCGACCGGGTGATGGCGGCCGACGTGGTGCTGACGGTCGGACGGCCTGACGCCGCCCAGGTGGAGGCGATCGCGGCCCACCAGGTGCGGGCCGTGCTCGGCATGCTCGCCCCGCTCACCGACCGGGACCTCGCGGAGCGGCTCGCGCGTACCGGGGCGACCGTGGTGAGCCTGGACCTGATCCCGCGGACCCTCTCCCGCGCGCAGCCGATGGATGCGCTGACCTCGCAGGCGAACATCGCCGGCTACAAGGCCGCGGTGCTGGCCGCGGCGGCGTTCACCCGGTTCTTCCCGCTGCTGATCACCGCCGCCGGCACCGCCCGGCCCGCCCGGGTGCTCGTGCTCGGCACCGGCGTCGCCGGGCTGCAGGCGATCGGGACCGCGCGCCGGCTCGGCGCCGTGGTCAGCGCCTACGACGTTCGCCCGGAGACCAGGACCGAGGTCGAATCGCTCGGCGCCACCTTCATCGAGCTCACCTCGGTCGGCCCGGCGGCGGGCGAGGGCGGCTACGCCCGCGCGCTCACCGACGAGGAGCGCGCCGCCCAGCAGGCCGAGCTGACCGATCACATCGCCCGGCACGACGTGGTGATCACCACCGCGCAGGTGCCGGGCCGCCGGCCGCCGCTGCTGGTCACCTCGGACGCGCTCAAGTCGATGGCACCCGGGTCGGTCCTGGTCGACATGGGGGCGAGCGCGCTCGGCGGCAACGTGGAGGGGTCGGTCGCCGGCGAGACCGTCGTGACCGAGAACGGGGTCACGATCATCGGCGCCGAGAACCTGCCGTCCACCATGGCATCGGCGGCCTCGGCGATGTACGCGAGGAACATCAGCTCGCTGCTGCTGTACATGGTCAGGGACGGCTCGTTCACCGTCGATCTCGGGGACGACCTCGTGGCGGGCGTAGTCGTCGCCCACGGCGGGGCCTTGATCCACCCTGCCCTTGCGCCGCAGGCGGCGGAGCCGGCTCGGCCGGGGGAACCGGGGCCGGGCGCCGGGACCGGGCCGGACGCGGGGCCGGCGGCCGCTGACGCCGGCGAGGGGGAGCGGCCGCCCGAGGACAACGGCCAAGGCCGGGACTGAGGCGAAGGGGACCAGGCATGCTGCTGACCGACTTCATCATCTTCGTGCTCAGCCTCTGGGTGGGCTTCGAGGTGATCAGCGAGGTGCCCGCCACCTTGCACACGCCGCTGATGTCGGCGGCGAACTCGATCCACGGCATCGTGCTCGCGGGCGCGATCATCATCGCGGCCACGGCCCACAGCCTCGCCGGCTACGTGCTCGCGTTCATCGCCGTCGCGTTCGCCGCGATGAACGTCGTCGGCGGCTACGTGGTCACCGGGCGGATGCTCAAGATGTTCCGCCGCCGGACGCCAGCGGCGGTTCCCGGTGGTCGCCAGGCGAGCGCGGTCGCGGCGGGCACCGCCGCCTCGGGCCCGGACGGCAGGGTCACCTCATGACCGGCACCTTCAACACGATCATCCAGCTCATCTACCTGGCCGCCGCATCCTGCTTCGTGCTCGGCCTGCACCTGATGAACACCCCGGCCACCGCCCGGCGGGGCAACCAGGTCTCGGTCGCGGGCATGGTCGCGGCCCTGCTGGCCACGGGCGCGCTGGTCATCCACGACGGCGTGATCGGCGCAGGCGGCTGGATCGTGATCGCGGCAGGCGTCGTGGTCGGGGGCGGGCTCGGGCTGTTCGCGGCCAGGACCGTGCGGATGACGGCGATGCCGCAGCTGGTGAGCGTGTTCAACGCCGTCGGCGGCGGCGCGGCCGCGCTCGTGGCGATCCGTGACTACATGGAGCTGGGCAGCCACGTCGCGGCCGCCACCTCGGTCACCACGGTTCTCGACGTGATCATCGGGTCGGTCACGTTCTCCGGCTCGATCATCGCCGCCGGCAAGCTCCAGGGCATGATCACCTCCGCGCCCGTGACGTTCCCGGGCGCCCGGGTGGTCAACCTGCTGCTCGCCGCCGCCGCGGTCGGCGTCGGCGCCTACCTCATCGCGGCTCCGGGCATGATCGGGCTCGGTGTCGTGATCGCGGCCGCGCTGGTGTTCGGCATATCGATGGTCATGCCGATCGGCGGCGCGGACATGCCGGTCGTGATCTCGCTGCTCAACGCGTTCACCGGCACCGCGGTCGCGATGGCCGGCTTCGTGATCGACAACACCGGCTTGATCATCGCCGGCGCGCTGGTCGGCGCCTC
>JAJPIV010000106.1 GCA_021324595.1 Actinomycetota bacterium
ACCACCAGAGCTGGTCAGACTGGCGCCGCGCCCACCAGGCCACCGCTCGCCGCAGTCACTACAAACGCCGGATCAAAGATCACGGCCTGTCGCTGTAGTACTAGAGGCGTCCCCACGGCAGCACGGCCGTGACCGCGACCGCGACGAACAGCAGCGTCAGGTACCCGATGGACAGATGGAACAGCCGCATCGGCGCTGCCGGGGCGCCCGACGCGACCCGCCGGCGCATCCGGTGCGCCTCGCCGAGGAACCACGCGCCCAGGCCGGCCGCGCACGCGCCATAGATCCAGCCCGCGTACGGGATCAGCGCCAGCGTGGTCGCCACCATCGCCCAGCTGTAGACGACGATCTTGCGCGCCACGACGTCCGGGGCCGCCACGACCGGCAGCATCGGCACGCTCGCCGCGGCGTAGTCGTCCCTGAACTTGATCGCGAGCGCCCAGAAGTGCGGCGGGGTCCAGAAGAAGATCACCGCGAACAGCACGGCCGCGGGCCAGGCGACGCGGCCGGTGACCGCCGCCCAGCCGACCAGGACCGGGAAGCACCCGGCCGCGCCTCCGATCACGATGTTCGACGCCGTGCGCCGCTTCAGCCCGAGCGTGTAGACGAAGACGTAGAACAGCAGCGCGGCGTCCGCCAGGGCCGCGGCCAGCCAGTTCGCCAGCAGGCCGAGCAGCACCGTGGCGGCGATCCCCAGCGCCACGCCGAACACCAGCGCCTCGGCCGGGCGGATCGCCGCCCGGCCGTTCCGGGCCACGAGCGGGCGGCGCGAGGTCCTCCGCATGACCGCGTCGATGTCCCGGTCGATGTAGCAGTTGATCGTGTTGGCGCTCCCCGCCGCCAGGGCGCCGCCCACGAGCGTCACCACCATCAGCCCGGCCGGCGGCAGGCCCCGCCGCGCCAGCAGCATCGTGGGCAAGGTGGTGATCAGCAGCAGCTCGATGATCCGCGGCTTGGTCAGCGCGAACAGCGCCCGCGCGATCAGCGCCGGAGACCGGCGCCTGGCCAGCGACGAGTCGCGCTCACCAGAAGCGGTCTGGCCCGCCGCCTCATGGGCAAGCGCGCTCGTCGCCTGCGTCACTCCCCGTCCTCCGACTTGGTCCCGGCATCGGGTGAGGCCGCGGTGCCGGGCGAGGCCGCGCTCGCCCCGCCGGACGGCCCTCCCTGGCGCGGCGCCGACGTCCCGCCCGCCCACCGGCTCGCCGACAGCGCCACGTGCCCGGGGACCCGGTGCGGGCTGCGGAACCGCAGGTACAGCACGGCCGCCTGGATGATGAACATCAGCATGAAGAACGCGAACGTCAGGTTGTATCCATGCGGGGTGTTGTCGGGGTGAATCGCCGCCGCGAGTAGCGCTCGCTGCACTGCATCCTCCTACCGCGAGTCACGAGATCCGGTTCCCGGCCGGCCGCCGGTCACGCCGGCGGCCGGCCGGTCCTGCCTGCCGGGCGCCGTCAGTGGATCAGGTAGAACAGCACCCAGAACACCAGCTCGGTGAGGGCCACGAAGTTCCAGAACAGCGTCAGCGCGCTGAGCGATGCCTGGAACCGCTGCACGTCCGCCGCCTCCGCGAACGTCGGGGGCTGCTCGACGAACGAGATCTCCGGGATCCCCCTGGCCCGCACCAGCAGGATCTCCAGCCAGATCATGGTGCCGAGCACCAGGGCGATGATCACCGGCTGCGTGCCGACGAAGACGCTCGCGAACCCGCTCGCGCCGGGCTGGAACGGCAGCACGGTCAGCTGCCAGATCTGCAGCGCGCCGCCGACGACCCCGAGCACCAGGGCCACGGTCGCCGCCCCGAGCCAGGCGCCCCGCCTGCCCGCCTTGATCTGGGTCAGCCCGGCGCTCTGCAGCAGCGCGCTGACCACGATCAGCGCCATGATCACCGCGCCCTGCCACTGCTTGGGCCCGGTGAAGCCGGCCGGGTACCAGTCGTTGTGCGAGTTGAGCGACCGCAGGTAGAAGAAGGCGAAGATGAAGCACCCGATGGCCGAGACCAGGATGCCGATCATCAGCCTGGTGCCGGTCCACGTCGCGTTCAGCGCCGCCTCGTGGTAGAACGCCTCTTCCTCCTGCCGCCGGCTCAGCCCGGCCGGCCCGGCAGAGGTCATCTCAGCCATGTCGTCACGCCTCCGCTCGTGCGGTCTCGGAACCGGAGAAGGCCGCCGCGAGCACGCCGACCGGCGGGTTCAGGTCGGCGACCGGCTCGCTGCCCTCCGAGCCGTACTCGTACGGCCCGGACAGCACGACCGGCACGTGCTCGAAGTTGTAGGCCGGCGGCGGCGACGGGATCTGCCACTCCAGGCCGCGCGACTCCCACGGGTTCCCGGTCTCGCGCACCCTGGTGACCACGGTCGACCAGACGAAGTTGATGACGAAGAGCAGGATCGAGAACCCGAGGACGTACGAGGAGATCGAGACCCAGTCGTTGAGCGTCTGCAGCCGGAGCGCGTACTCGAACACGCGCCTCGGCTGGCCCAGCCAGCCGACCGCGAACAGCGGCATGAACGTCGAGTTGAACCCGAGGAACATCAGCCAGAAGTGCCAGTAGCCGAGCTTCTCGTTGAGCTTGATGCCCATCATCTTCGGCAGCCAGTAGTAGCAGCCGCCCATGAAGGCGAAGATGAGCCCGCCCATGATCGTGTAGTGGAAGTGGGCCATCACGAAGAAGCTTCCGTGCTCGGTGACGTCCGCCGGGGCGTCGGAGTTGAACACGCCGGAGATGCCGCCGATGAGGAAGTTGAAGAAGAACGCGAAGCAGAACAGCATCGGCACCGTGAACCTGATCTTGGCCTTCCACAGGGTCCCCATGCCGACCAGGAAGATGAACCCGGTGGGAATCGAGATCATCTCCGTCGTGAGCATGTAGAGCGGGCGCATGTCCGGGTTGATGCCGCTGTCGAACAGGTGGTGCTGCCAGACGAAGAAGCTGAGCAGCGTCACCCCGATCATGCCCGCGGCGGCCACCTTGTAGCCGAAGAGCGGCTTGCGGGTGAACACCGGGAGCAGCTCGCAGACGATGCCGAACCCGGGCAGGGCCAGGATGTAGACCTCGGGATGGCCGAAGAACCAGAACACGTCCTCCCACAGGTACGTGCTCCCGCCGAGCTGGTCGGTGAAGAACGCGGTCTGCACCGTCCGGTCGGTGAGCAGCATGTACATGCCGCCGGACAGGACCGGCGCGGCCAGGGCCATCATCACGGCGGTGCCGAGGATGCCCCAGACGAACATGGGGAGCCTGCTCCACCGCATGCCCGGCGCCCGGTAGCAGATGACCGTGACCAGGATGTTGAACCCGGCCAGCGTCATCGAGATGCCCATCAGGCCGAACGCGAACGCGTAGGCGTCGGCGCCCGAGGTGTCCTGGATCGACAGCGTGGGGTAACCGGTCCAGCCCATGTGGAAGCCGCCGAGCAGCAGGGCCGACAGCAGGATCATGAACGCCGCCGGCGTCAGCCAGAACGACAGGGCCTCCAGGCGGGGGTAGGCCACCCGCTTGGACCCGATCATGATCGGGATCAGGTAGTTGCCGAACGGGCCGAGGATGACCGAGGTCATCAGCATCATCATCATCGTGCCGTGCTCGCCCACGATCTCGATGTACGTGGCCGAGCTGAACACGTGATGCACCGGGGACAGCAGCTCGGTCCTGATGCCCATGGCGAGCAGCCCGGCGGTGCAGAAGTAGATGATCATGCCGACCAGGTACTGGATCCCCACGACCTTGTGATCGAGGTGGAACCTGAAGTACTGGGCCAGGCCGCCCGGGCCGTTCCCGTTCTCCGCTTCGGCCAGGCGCCGCCCGGCCATCTGCTTGAACAGGTCGTTGAAGACCCCGAGGCCGGCCAGCCAGCCGATCACCATGAACAGGTAGCCCAGCACGATCGCGGTGTCGTTCTGGTCCGACGTGCCGACCTGCTGGTAGCCGGAGGCGATCAGGTTGCCGAGCCAGTGGCCGAAGGCGTATCCGATCACCGCGCCGATCAGCCCGGTGTGGATCGCCGGGCGCATCCACCACGGGCGGCGCGCGGCGCCGCCGGCCGGCTGCCCTCCGCCGGGGTGCTGGGTGGTGCCAGGTTCTGTCTCGATGGCCATCCGGTCACCTCTTCGTGTCAACGTACGTCAGGGCGCGCGCTTGCATGGCTTCCCGCCTCATGGCTGCGACGGGTCCTGCGGCGGGTAGTAGCCGCCGCCGGCCCCGGTCAGGCCGAGCTTCTGCAGCACCGGGCCGAGGTGCGCGATCTCGGTCGGGTCGTAGGTCGTGCTGTAGGGCGGCAGCAGCTTCGTGACGTCGGCGAGGGCCACGCTCGTCGAGCTGGCCCAGGCCTGGAACTGCGGGACGGTGACGACCTTGCCGTAGTTGAACATCGCGCCGTGCCACAGGCCGCACAGCTCCGCGCAGCGGACCGTGACGCGCCCGAGGTGCTGGGTCTTGGTGTAGGCGACGTTGTCCACCCCGGGGTTCGCGTCGGCCTTCACCCCGAGCTGGTAGGCCCAGAAGCTGTGGATGACGTCGATCGAGGTCACGTCGAACTGGATCATCGTGTTCACCGGGAGGACCAGCTCGGTGGTCTCGAAGCCGCCGAGTCCCGGGTAGCGGTAGGTGAACCGCCACTGCTGGCCGATCACCTGCACGACCAGGACATGCCCGGGAGCCCAGGGGCGTTGCTGGGCCGCCGCGGTGAGCTCGGCGCCCGGCGGGTTCCAGATCGGCGACGGGCCCTCGCCGCCCCCGGCGCCGTAGGGCACGATCAGCTCGTAGGTGCCGAAGGCCGCCAGGCTGAGCACCATCACCGAGGTGACCGTGATCCACAGCGCCTGGATCCGCGAGTGGCCGTGCAGCGGCGGGCCGTCGGCGTCGTCACCCGGGCGGCGGCGCCACACCACGATCGCGTACGTGAAGTAGACGAGCACCAGGACCAGCACCGGCGCCGACATCGCGATCATCACGTTGTTGTCGAACTGCTGGCCCTGCGCGGCCGAGCCCAGCCGGCCCGGGGGGATGTGCGGGCCGAGCACGAACCACAGCACCAGGTCGGCGGCGAGGGCGAGCACGATCCAGATCAGGAAGATCCGCAGCCCGTGGTTCGGGCCGCCCGCCTTGGCGGCCGGGGTCGCTGCCTGGGTTTCGGCGGCCATCAGCCCGCCACCTCCATCTCGCCAGTCATGTAACCGATGGTCTGCATCGGCCCGCCGAAGCCGTCCAGGAACCCCAGGCCGCACGGGATGCGGCACTGCCAGAAGTACGATCCAGGCGTCGCCGGGGCCTTGAAGCTGAACGTCACCGTGGTGTGCGGGCCGGAGGTGCACGGCGACGTCCCGCACAGGTTGTTGTTGGCCGCGAGCGTCGTCGGCGAGGCGATCGGCACGTTCAGGCCAATGCCCGGGATGGAGAACGTGTGCGCCACCGAGCACTCGCCCCAGGAGTTGAGCACCTGCGTGGGCTTGCCGTTCACGTACTCGACGTTGCCGACCGTGCCGCTGATCTTCCCCCAGAACGGGTTCCGCAGCGGCGTGCAGCCGTCATAGCCGAGCACGGTCACGTCGATCATGCTGCCCGCGGGCACCTTGAACAGCGTGGTGTGCACCCACTGATGAGAGGCGGGGTCCTGGATGAAGTAGGACACCCAGTCGGGCCGGTCCGACACCGTCGTCTGCGGGGCCTCCTGCAGGACGATGTGGACCGGCTGGCCCGGCGCCGCCTGCGAGGTGAAGTCCACCGTCGGCGGCCCGGCCAGCAGGTAATGGATGACGACGAAGATCGCGCCACCGACCACGGCGAGGAACGCCACGAGCAGGGTTCCCACGCGGACCGGCAGGGACATCAGTCACCACCTCGATTCATCTCGGCGCGTCGGCGCGCACGGACAGGCCCGGCGTCACGCCGAACTGGCCGCGCCGGAAGAGCAAACGACTGCACTGATAGTGCTGGCCCGCTCGGTGCGCCGCAATAGCCGGCGCCCCGGATGACGAAACTGTCATCGTCGGTAGGCTAGCGGCCCGCCGGGCCGGGGGCCACCCGCCGGCGTGCCCGGCCGGGGCCGCCGCTGGCCAGGGGCCACCGCTGGCCAGGCGGGCGGGGCGCGCGGGCGGCGCTCGCCCGGCTACGGCCAGGACAGCCCGGTCCACTCCGCGCTGCGCCGCCAGAGCTCCCGGCCCAGCTCCTCGGTGGCCGCCGGGCTCGGCGCGCGCTCGGCGCACCCGTCGTAGTAGCGCCCCGTGACCCCGGCGACCTCCGGTGAGGTGGCGCAGTACAGCGACGTCCTGGCGCCGTCCTCGGTCGACAGCATCCGCGCCTTCATCAGCGGCCGGGCCGGCCACGGTACCCGCCGCCAGATGTCCGAGGCGACCACGCCCGGGTGGAGGGCGTAGGTCGTCACCCCCGTTCCCGCCGCGCGCCTGGCCAGTTCCTGGCTGAACACCACGTTCGCGAGCTTGGACACCGCGTACTCACGGAACCCGGTCACGCTGCGGGTCGGCCGGCGCACCGCGTCGAAGTCGATGCCCGGCGCCTGCCGGTGCGCGTCGCTGGCGACCGTGACGACGCGGGACGGCGCGCTGGCCGCGAGGCGTCCGAGCAGGGCGGCGGTCAGCGCGAAGTGGCCGAGGTGATTGACGCCGAACGCCAGCTCGAAGCCTTCCCGCGTGACTCCCCGCCGCCCGGCGACCCCCGCGTTGTTGATGAGCACGTGCAGCGGCTGGTCCCGGTCGAGGAAGTCCCGCGCGCACCGTGCCACGCTCGCCAGGTCCGCGAGATCGAGCGCGACCGGGATCACGGCGGCCGCGCCGGTCCTGGCGCGGACCGCCGCGGCGGCGGCCTCGCCCTTGGCCAGCGACCGGCAGGCCAGGTAGAGCCGGTGGCCGCCCGCGGCGAGCCCGATCGCGGTCGCCAGCCCGATGCCCGTGTTCGCCCCGGTGATCAGGGCGGTGCGGCCGGATGACTCGCTCATGCAGGCTCCGGGTTCGGGGAAGGTACCGCGCAGCGATGGTACCGCCCCGATCCGCGGCCGCCGGGCCGCGCCCCCCGGGGGGCGGCCGTGCGCATGGCCCGGGGGCGCGCCGCCTGGTAGTCGTGCCCGCGCCCCGGGGTGGGCGGCCGGACGCCCAGGCGTGCGCCCGATATGAGAGGTTAGTCTCCTTTTCCTTTCTTTCGTCTTGACTTCATGGGTGGTTCGCGTGTAGAACCCAAGCCATGGCCAGGGGCAAGGCGCGCCCGCCGGCGAGGCGCCCCCGGCTGCTCTACCCGCCTGAATCTGGCCGCACGCCGCGGCGTGGGACGACAGGGGCGCGATGACTGCGGCACGTGAGGGCCACCGGCACCTCGGGTCTCCGCCTGCCGGTCCCCGGCCCGAGTCACGCGGCGGCACGCCGGCGAGGATCCTGCTCATCGACGACGAGCCGCAGATCAGCGGCTTCGTGAGCCGTGCGCTGGAGAACGAGGGGTACCTGGCGGACAGCGCCTGCGACGCTGCGCATGGCGTGGAGCTGGCCTCGAGCGGCCAGTACGACCTGGTGATCCTCGACCTCATCCTGCCCGACCTCGACGGCCGGGCAGTGCTCGCCGAGATCCTGCGGGAGCGGCCGGATCAGGCGGTGCTCGTGCTGTCCTGCAGCTGCGACGTCGGCACCAAGGTCGAGTGCCTCAACCTCGGCGCGCGGGACTACCTCACCAAGCCGTTCTCGCTCGCGGAGCTGCTGGCGAGGGTCAGGGCGCGGCTGCGTGACAGCACGATGCACAGCGAGGTGATCCGGTTCGGCGACCTCAGCCTCGACGCGGGGCGGCTGGTCGCCGACAGCGGAGCGGGGCCTGTCGCGCTGACGCGGCTCGAGTTCCTGTGCCTGCGCGCGCTGATCGAGCGCGGCGGCGACCCGGTGACCAAGAGCGAGCTGCTCGCCTCGGTCTGGGGGATCGACTTCGACCCCGGGTCCAACATCGTCGATGTCTGCATCAGGCGCCTGCGAGCCAAGCTCGGGTTCGGGCTGATAGAGACGGTGCGCGGTGAGGGATACCGGCTCGCCTCCTGAGCCCCGCCCGCGGCCGGAGCGGCAGGGATCCTCCCGGCCCAGCGCCATCGGGGCCGCTGCCGGGAATGATCCAGCCCCCGGCGAGGCGGGCAGGCCGGCGGGCCTGGGGACGCTCGCGCGCGAACCAGAGTTCGCCTGGCTCGTGCTCTGGCTGGTCTGCATGGTCGCGATCGTGGCGTTCCCGGCATGGCAGGTCGTCCCCGCCGACACGATCTGGGCGAGCCTCGCGCTGCTCTACGGGTTCTGGCTCTGGCCGAGCCATCGCGGCCTCGCCGCCGCCGCGCCGGCGGCCCTGGTGATCGCCGCCGCCGCGTACGACGAGTTCGTGGTCACGCACCCCGGCCTGGCCGACTCCGCGGCAGGGTACCTCCCGCTCCTCGCCATGCTGCTCGTCACGATGACCTGGCAGGCCAACCGGAAGCTGACCGCGAGGGAGCGGGCCGACGTGGCGGCCGAGGCGCGGCGGCTGATCGTGGTCCAGCGGCAGTTCCTCCAGGACGCCGCGCACCAGCTGCGCACGCCGATCACGATCGCGCTCGGCCACGCCGAGCTGCTGGCCGGCGAGCTGCCGGCATCGCGGCGCGGCGACATGCGCGTGGTGGTCGGGGAGCTGCAGCGGCTCAAGGCGCTGAGCGACCGGCTGCTGCTGGTGGCGGCCTCGGAGAACCCCGGGTTCCTGCGGCGCGAGCCCGCCGACCTGGACGAGATCGCGGCAGAGCTGATCCTGCGGTGGCAGCCGGTCGCGCCGCGTCGCTGGCGCCTGGGCCCTCTCGCCCCGGTGCGCGCGTCGGTGGACGCCGAGCGCCTCGGGATGGCGCTCGACGCCCTCGTGGAGAACGCGGTGCGCCACACGACGGCGGGCGATGAGATCGCGATCTCCGTTCGGGGACCGGATGAGGGCGGCCGCGCGGCGGTGACGGTGACCGACACCGGGGAAGGGATCGCCGCGGATGACCTTCCCAGGATCTTCGACCGCTTCCACACGGCGGCCGGCGGCACCGCCCGCGGGACCGGCCTGGGGCTCGCCCTCGTCCAGGCCATCGCCCGCGGGCACGACGGCGAGGTGACCGTGCGCAGCGCGCCGGGCACGGGCAGCCGGTTCTCGCTGCTGATTCCCGCGCTCGGTGCTCCCGGCGTGCCCGCCCGCGAGCCGAGCCCGCTCGATCCGCCGATCCGGGAGGGCGGCCACGTGGCCCCGGGAGCACGGCGCCGGGTTCCGGCGCTGCCCGCCCGGCGGCGAGCCCTGGCGCTTGGGCACCGCGGCAGGCGAACATGCCGTGAACTACAGTCGTGGGCGGTGAGCCTTCCTCGCCGGAACGGGGCGCCCTGATGCAGGCACGCACAGCCGGCCCGCCGCACATCCCGCTGCGGTCCCGCGGCTGGCCGGTCCGCAGGACCCCGCGGTGGGTGATCGGCGCGGGCCTGGTGCTGCTGGCCATCGGCGTCAGCGTCGGCCTGTCGCACCGGCCCACCACGGGCCAGCGCGCCGCCGACCTGAGCACGTTCCTCGGCGCGCTCAACTCCGACGTCGAGTCATGCGCGGGCGGCGTGCGCGAGTCGCTCTACGTGCTGCGCGCGATCGACACCGGGGCCAGCCACGACGTGCCGACGGCGATCGACGTCGCGGCGACCGGCGCGGCGAACTGCTCGCCGGCCAACAACGAGCTGCTCGCCAACCTGACCGGCGAGCAGGTGCCCGAGTCGCTCGCCAGCTTCCACCTCGCCCCGGCGGTCACCGCGCTGATCGACTGGGCGGCACCCGACGCGCAGCGGGTGATGTCGGACATCACCTTGATCCTCCAGGACCGCGGCCGCCCCGCGCGGGAGGCGGCCGAGCGCGCGGCGCTCCGCGCCGACCTGCGCAGGCTCGACGCCCAGCGGCGGATCTTCTACTCGATCCTGCGCCCCGCGATCAGGGCCCTGTCCCCCAGGACCGGGCCGCCCGTGCTTCCCGGGTAGCCGCCATGGCGCCCGCCCACCGAGCGAGGAACAATGCGTTACCTGACCCAGGGCTGGTCGTTCGACCCGTTCATCGTCCTGGTCCTTGTGATCACGGCCTGGCACGAGGTGGGCCTGGCCCGGCTGGCCCGCAGGTCGCGGCCCGAGCGGACGTCGCAGCGCCGGCGGCGGTCGGCCTGGTTCTACGCCGGCCTGGCGGTCCTGGTGATCGCGGTGGCGTCCCCGATCGACTACTGGGCGGACCGCTACTTCATCGTCCACATGATCCAGCACCTCCTGCTGATGTTCGCCGCTCCCGTGCTGATCGTCGCCGGCGCGCCCTGGCAGCCGCTGCTCGACGGGCTGCCCGGCAGGCTCGGCAAGGACGCGACCCGGCAGGTGATGACCGGCCGCTGGGCGACGCCGCTGCGGGCGGCCGGGAGCCTGCTGCTCAAGCCGTGGGTGCCGGTCGCGCTGTTCAACGCGGTGATGGTGGTCTGGCACCTGCCCGGGCCCTTCGATCTCGCGGCCCGCAATGGGCTGGTCCACATCTGGCTGATGCACGGCAGCTTCTTCGCGGCGGGCGTGCTGTTCTGGATCCAGTTCGTCCCGTCCCCGCCGCTGCGGATCCAGATGTCGCGGCCGGCCCAGATGGCCGCCCTGCTGCTCACCAACATCGAGATGTGGGTGCTCGCGATGGCGATGAGCATGTTCACGACGGTCTCCTGGTACTCGGTCTACGACCACGTCCCCGGGGTGACGCTGCCCCCGCTCGCCGACCAGCAGATCGGCGCCGCGATCTTGTGGGTGTGCGGGGACTTCTGGGCGATCCCGGCGATGGTCTACGTGGTGCGGCGCCTCATCGCCGAGGACGGGAACGTCGGAGCGGCCGTCGACCGCATCCTCGGCCGTCGCTCCCGCCCCTACCAGTGGGCGGGCAGGCGGTAACGGCCCGCGGCCAGGGGCGCCGCATCCGCCCGTCACGCCCCGTTCACCCGCCGCCCGCGTGTCGTTGCGCGCCCGCGCGCCCCGGGTTGGGCATGATGTGGGCAGGCCCCTCCAGGTATGAGCTGGAGGGGCCTGCCGCGTCATCCCGGATTCGCCCAGGTGACCGGGATGCCGTGCGGCGGCGCGGTGCCGAGCCGCCGGCGGCGCCCGCCCGGCCAGGTCACCAGCTCGACCGGGGCGTCCGGGGTGCCCGGGGCCAGCTCCAGGCTCACGTGGGCGAACCTGGACGCCGGCGTGGCCGCGCCGGCCAGTGCGGCCACGCCGGCGTCGAGCGCCGATGCCTCCGCCGGGTCCAGGTAGTGCCGCATCACCGAGTGCCACAGGACCGTCCAGGTCCCGGGCTCCAGCGCGGTCCTGGCCAAGGTCACCGAGGCGGGCTCGGCGCGCAGGTCAGCGTGGACCTGGCTGGCCAGCACCAGGGCGCCGCGGAGCCGGGCGAGCCGGGCCACCTGGTCCGGCCAGACGTAGGCGGCGAGCCGCAGCCGGCCATCGTCGCTCAGCGGGTCCACTGGCGCCACGTCCCCTCCGGTCCGGGCGATCACATCGACCGGCCCTGCGGGCGGCGGCGAGCCCTGCCAGCCGCCGGCGATCGTCACCGGCGACGCGGGGTCGCCGAAGGCCGCGCCTGGCCCGGTGATGCGGAACCGGTCCGCGCGCAGGTTCAGGCCGGCGCTCGCGCCGACCTCGACCAGCCGCACCGGGAGATCGGCCTCGGCGACGATGTGGCAGAGCGCCCCGGCGAGCGCCGCGCCGCGGCCGATCTCGTTGGTCTGCGGCGGCCGTTCCAGCCAGGGCCGCACCTCATCGCCGCGCTCGGCCAGGACGCGGCGCAGCGCGCGCCACGCCCGGCCCGCGCCCGGGCCGGGGTCAGCGGTCCCGCCCGCCGAGGGGTAGAACGCGGCCAGGCCGGCCGCCCGCCCGGTCAGGACGAGGGCGTGGACGCCGCCCAGCAGCCTCAGGGCGAGCGCTTCCCGCCCGGGGTCGTCGAGATGCTCGCCCAGCACCCGGGCGACCACTCCGCCCGCGCGCAGGTCGCGCGCGGCGTGGCGCAGCAGCCCGGCGTAGAGGGGGCTGCCGAGGACGGCGCAGGCGGCTGCCTGCCGTTCGAAGCGGCCGGCGGCCCGCTCGGCCCGGGCCTCGGGGCGGGAGCTGCCGGCCGCGGCGCGCGCGGAGCCGGAAGGGGCGGGCGGCACGGGCCGAGCCTATCCGGCGCGCCGAACTGCCGGGCGCATCCAGGGCCCGGCACGGGCCGGCCCGGGCACGGCGGTCCGGCCGGCAGGCGTTCCGTATGCTGCCGGCATGAACAGCGGTGCCGGCCCGTCCGGGCGGGCCAGGCCGGCGCGGGTACGCCACCCCGGCGACGGCGAGCCGCCGGCCCGGCTGCGGCAGGCGCTCGACAGCCTGGCGGCCCGCCCGATCGAGGTCACGGACAAGGGCTTCGGCGCGCTGGCGGCCCGCGGCACGGTGACCGTCGCCAGCCTGGCGGCGGCCCGCCCGCCCCTGTTCGGCGGGGACTTCATGCCACCGCTGCTCGTGCTCCGCGACTCGGCGCTCCGGCACAACGCGCTCGCGATGGCCGACTGGTGCGCCCGGGCGGGTGTGCTGCTCGCGCCGCACGGAAAGACCACGATGGCCCCGCAGCTGTTCGCGCGCCAGATCGCCGCCGGGGCGTGGGGCATGACGGTGGCGACGGTTGGCCAGGCGCAGGTGTGCCGGGCGTTCGGGATCGGCCGGGTGCTGATCGCCAACGAGCTGGCCGACCCGGCGGGGATCGGCTGGCTGGCCGGGCAGCTCGCCGACCCCGGCTGGGAGTGCTACGCCTACGTGGACAGCGCCGCCGGCGTGGAGCTGCTCGGCGCGGCCCTGCGCGCGGGCGGCGCGCCGAGGCCGCTGCCCGTCCTGGTCGAGCTGGGCTTCCCGGGCGGCCGGACGGGCTGCCGGACGGTCGCGGAAGCGCTGGCCGTGGCGGCCGCCGTGGCCGGCGAGGACGCGCTCGCGCTGGCCGGGGCCGCCGGCTACGAGGGCGGCCTCGGGGCCGGCGGGAGCCGGGCGGGCCTGGATGCCGTCGCCGCCTGGTGCGCCCGGCTCCGCGAGCTGGCCGGCCGGCTCCCCGGCGAGCCGCCGGACGGCCGCCGGGCCTGGATCGTCTCGGCCGGCGGCAGCGCGTACCCCGACGTGGTCGCGCGAGAGCTGACTGCCGGTGGCGACCACGCCGCCGAGGTCGTGCTGCGCAGCGGCTGCTACCTGACCCACGACCACGGGGAGTACGCGCGGACCGGGCCGGACGCGCGGGGGGCCGGGCCCGGGCTGGTCCCCGCGATCGAGGTGTGGGCGCCGGTGCTGTCCCGCCCCGAGCCCGGCCTGGCCCTCGCCTGCGCGGGCCGCCGGGACGTCCCGTTCGACAAGGGCCTGCCGGTGCCGCTGCGGCTGCGCCGCGCCGACGGCGCGGTCGTGCCCGCCGACGGGATCGCGGTCACCGGGCTGGACGACCAGCACGCCTACCTCAGCGTCCCGGCGGGCGCCGGGGCCGGGCCTGGTGACCTGATCTGCCTCGGGATCTCCCACCCGTGCACCGCGTTTGACAAGTGGCGGCTGATCCCGGTGGTGGACGACGAGTACCGGGTGATCGACGCGGTCCGCACGTTCTTCTGAGCGGCGGCCCGGGCCTCACCCGCCCGCCCCGTCCGCTACGGCCCGCCCGCCCGCTCCCGGAGCGCGGCGACCAGCGCCGGGAGCACCTCGTGCAGGTCGCCGATGACCGCGTAGTCGGCCTTCGCCACGATCGGGGCGCCCGGGTCGGTGTTCACCGCGATGATCGTCTTGGCGCCCTGGCAGCCCGCCATGTGCTGGATGGCCCCGCTTATCCCGCAGGCCAGGTAGACATCCGGCGTGATCTTGGTGCCGGTCTGCCCCACCTGCTGGTTGTGGGGCCGCCATCCCTGGCTGGTCACCACGCGGGAGACGCCGACCGCGCCGCCGAGCAGGCTGGCGAGCTCCTCCAGGACCGCGAAGCCCTCCGGCCCGCCGACGCCCCGCCCGCCGCCCACCACCACCCGCGCGGTGGCGAGCGAGACGCCGTCTCGCCGCTGCTCCGACTCGCTGGCCCGGACGGCCAGATCGGCGGCCTCCACCGCCTGCTCGACCACCTGGACCCGCACCGACTCCGCGGTCCCCGGCGCCGGGGCCGCCTCCGGCTGGGCGCCGGGCCCCCGCGACGGGCCGGCCCCCCGAACGGCACCCGCGGGCCGGACGGCGTCGGCTGGCGGAACGGCGTCCGCAGGCGGAACGGCGTCCGCTGGCGGAACGGCGTCGGCTGGCGGAACGGCGTCCGCAGGCGGAACGGCGTCCGCAGGCGGAACGGCGTCCGCGGCGACGGTCAGCAGGGCCGGCGAGGCGCGCAGGACCGCGTCCTCCAGCAGGCTGCCCGCCCAGCGCTGCCTGGTCAGCCGGAGCTCCCCCGGCCCGGCGCGCGTCACCGCCACGCAGTTGGCCGCCACCGGCAGCCCCGTGATCGCCCCGGCGTGGGCGAGCACCTCGCTGCCCCGGTCGGTCGCGGCCGCCATGACCGCGCTGACCGGGCCGGCGCCGGCCCCGTCCGGCAGCCGGGCCGACAGGTGAACGAGCGCCCGCGCCCACGCGCGCGGAGCGTAGCCGCCGGGCCCGGCGGGGGCCAGCGCGTAGCCGAGCCTGGTCCCTCGGGCCGCCAGGTCGCCGGGCGGGACCGCCCCGGGCGGGCCGAACCACGCCGCCGCGAGCGCCTCGCCCGACCGCTCCGCCAGGCCGGCCGCCATGCCGAGCGCGCGCAGCGACGCCTCGGACGCGCCGCCCGGCTCGGTCTCGATCAGGCACAGCACGGTCATCGCAGCACTCCGAGGTCGTCGAGGACCCGCACCAGCGCGGGCACGGCGCCGGCGCCGGAACCCAGCACGCGCGCCCGCGACGCCGGGGCGCGCGGGACCCGCAGGCGCTCCGTCCGCAATCCCTCCGCCGGCGCCGGGCCCGGGTCGAGCACCTCGACGCTCGCCCGCCTGGCGCGCAGCCGCCCGGGGAGCGACGGGTAGCGGGGCAGGTTGATCCCCTCCTTGACGCTGACCACCGCCGGCAGCGGCAGCTCGAAGCTCTCCAGCGACCCCCGGTACTCCCGCCCGGCGACCAGCCGCCCGGCCGCGCCGGCACCCGGCGTGACCTCCAGCCGCTTGATGCCGGTCACGCAGGGCAGGCCGAGCGCGTGGGCGACGCGCACCGGGACCTGGTACCCGCCGGTGTCGGCCGCCTCGTTGCCGAACAGCAGCAGGTCGAACCCCCGGTCACGGACGGCGGCGGTGATGGCCGCGGCGGTGGCCACCGGGCCCCGCTCGGTGCCGTCGGTCGCCAGCAGCACCGCCCGCCCCGCGCCGAGCGCGAGCATGTCCCTCAGCTGCTGCTCGGCCTCCGGCGGGCCCAGGGTGAGCACCGTGACGGTCCCCCCGTGCCGCTCGGTGATCCGCACCGCCTCCTCGACCGCGCATTCCTCGTGCGGGCTCACGGTGAAACCGGACATCGACGTGTCGACCGCCTGCCCGTCCGGGGTCAGCGCGATCGCACCGCCGACCATGGGCACCCGCTTGACGCAGACGCAGACCTCCACCTCGTCCCCCTCCCCCGGGCGAGTTCGCGCACCGGGCGGCCGGCGCGGACGGCCCGTTCACCCTGACCCCGGTCAGGCCCTGACCCGCTCGTTGCCCGGGTCGAACAGCGGGCGCGCGCCGACCACCGCGACGGTGACCGGGTACCGCTCGCCCAGGTACTCCACGGCGAGCCGGTTCCCCTCGCGCGCCTGCCCGGCGGGCAGGTAGGCGAGGAGGATGTGCTTGCCCACCGACGGGCCCGATCCGGCGCTGGTCACATAGGAGGTCCGGCCGCGCGCGTCGGTGAGCACCTGGCCGTCGGGGCCGAGGACCGGCTCTCCCCCGAGCATGTACCGCGGCTCACCGGAGGCGGAGCGATGATCGTCGACGGTGAGCGTGCACAGCACCGCCGCCGGGGGGCGCTCACGCTGGGCCAGGTAGGCGGCCTTGCCGATGAAGTCGCCGCTCTTGACGGTCGGCCGGGCCAGGCCGGCCTCGACCAGGTTGTACTCGGCGGTCAGCTCGTTGCCGAAGGCGCGGTACCCCTTCTCCAGCCGCCCGGTGGTTCCGTAGACGCCGATGCCCACCGGGACCAGCCCGGAGGGCTGGCCGGCCTCCCAGAGCGCGTCCCAGAGCGCCGCGCCCTGCTCGGCCGGGACGTACAGCTCCCAGCCGAGCTCGCCGACATAGGAGATCCGGGAGGCGAGCACGGTGATCCCCGCGGCCTCGATGGGACGGCAGGTGCCGAACGGGAATCCCTGGCCGGACACGTCGTCGGCGGTCAGCCGGGCGAGGATCTCCCGGGCCTTCGGCCCCCACAGGCCGAGGGTGGTCCACGCCGAGGTCACGTCCGCGAGGGTGGCGGTGCCGTCGTCCGGCAGGTGATCGGAGATCCACTTGGCGTCCATCATCCCGGTGGCGCCGCCGGTGACGACCCGGAACGCGTGCGCGCCAAGCCGCATGATCGTCAGGTCGCCCCGGAACCCGCCGGCCTCGTCGAGCAGCGACGTGTAGACGACCCGGCCCGGCCGCACGTCCATCTGGGCGACCGCGAGCCGCTGGACCGCGTCGAGCGCGCCGGGCCCGGTGATGTCGAGCACGGCGAACGCGGACAGGTCCACCAGCCCGGCGTTGTCCCGCATCGCCAGGTGCTCGGCGTTGATGATCGGGCTCCACCAGCGCGACTCCCACTCGCCGGGCCGCCGCATCAGCCGTTCCTCGTACCGCTCGAGCAGGGCGGCGTTCGACTCGTACCAGTGCGGCCGCTCCCAGCCCGCGGTCTCGAAGAACACCGCGCCGAGGGCCCGCTCGCGGTCGTAGGCCGGCCCGCGGCGCAGCGGGCGGCCGGATTCCCACTGCTCGGCCGGGTGGACGATGCCGTACATCTTGTTGAAGCCCTCGCGGGCGCGCGCGGTCACGTGCGCCGTGGTCCGCTGGTGCGGGTAGAAGCGCGACACGTCGGCCTCGTGGATGTCGATCTCCGGGACCCCGCCGGTCATCCACTCGGCGGCCGCCCGGCCGCAGCCGGGCCCCTCCTTGATCCAGCTGGCGGCGACCGACCACAGGCCCGCGACCTCGGGCGTCTCCCCGATCACCGGGTGCCCGTCCGGCGTCATCGAGATCAGGCCGTTGATCGCGTACCGGATCCCGGCCCGCTCGTCGCCGAGCAGCCCGGGCATGAGCTCCAGCGCCTGGGCCAGCTGGGGGTCGAAGTCCTCGGCGGTGAACGGCAGCTCGGTGGGCGACAGCGCGGCCTGCTCGATCGACGGGATCGCGTCCGGGTCGACGATGATCGGCCGGTGCGCGTAGGAGCCCACCTCCATGTCGCCGCCGTGCTGCCGCTCGTACATGTTCGCGTCCACGTCGCGGACGATCGGGTAGCTGATCTCTCCCGGGGACTTCTCGAACAGCTCGATCGGGCCGACGCTGATCATCTGGTGGACCACCGGGGTGAGCGGGATCCGGGCGCCGGCCATCCGGGCCAGCCGCGGCGACCACACCCCGCAGCAGATCGCGACCAGGTCCGTCTCGATGTCACCGCGGGTGGTGCGCACCCCGGTGACCCGGCCGCCCGTCCTGCCGTCGAAGCGGCCCGCCCGGCTGGCGTCCGGGTCGGTCACGATCCCGGTGATCTCGGCGCCCGCCAGGACGGTCAGCGCGCCGGAGCCCTCCGCCTGCTCGCGCATGAGCGTCCCGGCGCGCAGCGAGTCGACCACCCCGACGGTCGGGAAGTACGCGCCGCCGAGGATCACGCGCTCGTCCAGGTAGGGCACGAGCGCCCGGACCTGCGCCGGGCTCAGCAGCTCGGCGGGGATCTGCCAGGCCCTGGCCTGGGTGCAGCGCCGCCGCAGCTCGGTCATCCGCTCGGGGGTCCGGGCGACCTCGATCCCGCCGGACTCGGTGAACACCCCGAGCTGCTTGTACTGCTCGGTGCTGTCCCGGGTCAGCTCCATCATCATCTTGCTGTACTCGATCGGGAAGATGAAGTTGGAGGCGTGCCCGGTAGAGCCGC
This sequence comes from Actinomycetota bacterium, assembly GCA_021324595.1. Classification (GTDB taxonomy): domain Bacteria; phylum Actinomycetota; class Actinomycetes; order Streptosporangiales; family Streptosporangiaceae; genus Chersky-822. Next base: position 18,094 of record JAJPIV010000106.1, read on the forward strand.
CCGGGTTCGGCATCGGGCCCTTGTCGACCAGCACCAGGTCCCGCCAGCCCAGCCTGGCCAGGTGGTACGCCAGGCTGTTGCCGACGATCCCCGCGCCGATGATCACGGCGCGCGCCCGCGCGGGAGCGCCGGGTCCCGCCCCGGCCGCCGCTGCCGCCTGCCCCACGATGTCGCTCATGCCGCGGTCCTCGTCGTAGGCACACTGACTCGTCGCGGGCATACTGATATGCAAGTGATATATCAGTGCCCTGGCCAGACTAGATCGCACGGAGCGCCATGGTCAACCGGCAGCACCGCCCGCCGGCGGCCGGCCGGCCGGCCGCGCTGCCGTCCCTGGCCGACCGGGCCTACGACGCGATCCGGGACCAGCTGGTCAGGCTGGAGATCCGGCCCGGCGTCCCGATCAGCGAGGAGGACCTCTGCGCCCGGCTGGGCCTGTCCCGGACTCCGGTGCGGGAGGCGCTCAAGCGCCTGGAACACGAGCGGCTCGTGGTGTCCTACCCCCGCCGGGGCACGTTCGCGACGGAGATCAACGTCACCGACCTGACGCACATCTCCGAGGTCCGCGAGCTGATCGAGCCGGCCGCCGCGGCGAGCGCCGCCAGGCACGCTACCCCCGCCGACCGCGAGTCGTTCCGCGTCCTGCTCGGCGAGCTGGCCGCGGCCGGCGCGGCCGTCCCGGCGGCCGAGCTGATGAACCTCGACACGCGGGTCCACCGGGCCGTCTACGCGGCGACGCGCAACCCCTACCTGGAGGACACCCTGATCCGCTACAACAACCTCGCGACGCGGATCTGGTGCCTGTTCCTCGACCGGCTGGCCGGCATGGCCGGCCACGTCGCGGAGCACCGCCTCCTGCTGGAGGCGCTGCTGGCCGGCGATGACCGCGCGGCCGCCGCGATCGCCCGCCGCCACGTCACCGGCTTCGACCAGGCGATCCGCGCGGTCATCTGACGCAAGGCCCCCGGGGCCGCGCCGCGGCGGCCCCGGGGGCCCGGCGGCCGCCCGCTACTCGACCGGGATCTCCTTGTTGATCAGGCCGAGGTCGATCCCCTGGCTCCGGCGCACCAGCCTGGCGATCACGTACAGCACGATCGCCAGCACGTACATCGCGCCCATGTAGATGAGCGAGGACTTGTTGTTCACGAAGTACAGGTTGTTGGTGAGCCACTCGTAGAGGTTGAACACCAGCAGCCCGATCGTGATCACGCCGGAGGCCGGCACCACCGGCACGCCGAGGAACTTGATCCGGCTCGCCGGGGACGCCTGCCACAGCTCCTTCTTGCGGAACGGCAGCAGGACCACGGCGATCGCGCTGAACAGGTAGGTCACCGCGATGACGAGGGTCGCGTCCAGCGTGTAGTTGCGGAAGGTGGTCGAGTACGCGTAGATGGCCGACAGCCCAGCCGCCGGCAGGAGCATGAGCAGCAGCGAGTAGACGGGAACCTTGCGCCGCTCCGAGACCTCGGCGGCGCGGTCGGGGAGCACCCGGTCGAACGCGGCCGCGAAGATGACCCTGGTCGAGGAGAGGAAGAGCGTCCCGACCCAGCCGAAGAACCACAGGCTGAGCACCAGGATCAAGATGACCTGGAACGCCGTGTTGTGGACCAGCCAGCCAGCCAGCATGAACGGGTACGGCCAGATCCCGAACTGCGGGGTCGCATTGTAGTCCAGCGAGTTGAGGTTCTGGTAGAAGCCCCAGCCGACGGTCTTGGCCATCAGGAGCAGGAAGATGACCGTGCAGGCGACCGTGATCCACAGGCCGCCGAACATGCCCCGGAAGACCCGCTTGAAGTCGCTGGCGCCCCGGATCTCGCCGTAGAGCGTGGCGCCCCAGTTCGGCCAGAGGATGAAGAACATCATCGCCGGGACCAGCAGCATCGTCGGCCCGAGCGGGCCGAAGCCCAGGGCGGTCGTGCCATAGCCGGCCTTGGCCGCCGCGGCGTTGGTCTTGGCGTACGCGCCGGAGACCCCGAAGAGCTTCCTGGCCTCGAGGTTGAAGGAGCTCACGAAGCTCGCGTGCGAGTTGACCAGCAGCAGCACCACGACCACGAGGAAGCCGATCATGCCCCCGATGAAGCACCAGCGCTGGACCCTGGCGTAGCCGGCCATGCCGATGGACACCAGCAGGCCCGCGATCGCGATCGTCAGGAGCGAGACGACGAACACGCCGGTGGGCGTCGTGAACCAGGTGTAGGTCCCCGGCCAGGTCCACTTGAGGGTGGCCCAGATCGGCTGGAAGAGCTGGACGGCCAGGATGTTCCCGTAGATCGGGGCCCACAGCCACAGGATGAACCACCAGCCGGTGACCGAGGTCACGAATCCGAGCGGCCCGCCCAGGATCCTGGTCTGCCACACGTAGTCGCCGCCCGCCCGCGGGATCGTGACGATTAGCCCGGAATAGGCGACGACCAGGAACGAGACCCAGATGCCCGAGATGATCACCGCCGTGATCAGCTGCCCCTTGGGAAACGCCGGGCCGGCGAAGGTGAACTCGTAGATGCCCAGGGTCACGAAGTTCGTCGACAGGCAGGCATAGATCATCGAGTCCCGGACCGACCAGCCTCGGACCAGGCCCGTCGCCTTTCTCAGGAAGAGTGTCGGCGTCTCGCCGACTGCCTCAGCAGCCATCGGTCAGTGCCTTTCGTTGTCGTCGCGGCGCGCCCGGCCCGGGCGCGCCGATCCCTCCCCCCACGCCCGGCGAACGGCCGACGGCCGGCTCCTCCCCCGGCCGGCCGCTCGCCAGTGTGATCCGTCACTTTCCGAATACTCTGTCACTTCTGACCCGGCCTGTCACCAGCTACTGGCCGGTCAGCCGTTGACGAGCAGGTAACGGCTGACCTTCGCCCGCTTGACGTCGAGGTCGACGAGCGCGCCCTGGAGCACGCCGTCGCCGTAGACGCTGCCGGGATTGATCGCGAGCGTCCGGTTGAGCCGCTTGACCGCCCGGCTCTCGTGGATGTGGCCGTGCAGCGACAGCAGCGGCTGGTGGGCCAGGATCGCGTCGCGCACGGCGACGGAGCCCACGGGCTTCATCACCGCCCCGCCATGGACCGGCCGCAGGTTCTCATCGAGCGCCGGGGCCTCGTCGAGCCCGGTGCCGTAGGGCGGGGCGTGGAAGTTGAAGATCGCCCGCCCCATGTCGGGCACCCGGCTGGCGACCGCCTCGATCCTGGCGGCCAGGTCCTCCTCCGGCGCCTCGCGGAACGTGTTCCACGGCGTCGGGTTGGTCCAGCCCATGGAGACCAGGCTGAGCCCGCCCAGGTCGATCACCTTGCCCTCGGCGAAGGTCACGCACGGGGACGACTCGATCATCTGGTCGATTTCGAAGATGTCGTCGTTGCCGCCGTTGAGGATGCAGCCGATCTTGCCGCCGCGGAGCTTGCCGTCGGCCATGTCCAGCCAGCGGTCGAGCGAGTGCTTCATCTCCTCGGTGAACCGGCGGTCCACCGCCTCCTCGTGCTCGCTCAGCACCGCCAGCTCGTCGGGGGTCACGATCGCCGGGTAGGAGCCGCGGTCGCGGATCTTGCGCTCGGCCTCGGCGAGCTCCTCCCGGGTCTCCAGCCGCATCGGCTCGCCGCGGTAGGTGAGCTGCCAGTAGCCGTCCCGGGCGACGATCGGCACCATCACCTTGCCGGTGACGTCGCCGCCGAGGATCACCAGGTCCGCCCGGTAGAACGCCGCCGCGTTGAGGAACTTCCGCCAGCAGATCTCCGACCCGTGGATGTCGGTGGCAAAGAAGATCTTCATCTGGCGTCCCCGTTCGCGCGCATTCGGCTACGAACGGTCTAGCAGCAGTCTTACCGGGCGTCAAGGGACAAGATCGGCTGCCGCGGCGGGCCCGGCACGGCCGCGCGGGCGGCGCGGCGGCCTGCCGGCGCGCCGCCGCTCAGTGCGCGACTTCCTCCGGGAGCTCGTACCAGCGCACCTTCTCCCCCACGCTGGCCCGCATCTTCCACTTCACGCTCTTGGGCGCCTCGTCGGCGAGCCGGCGCAGCCGCGCGGCCTGCTCGGCCGGGTCGAACGCCATCCCCGGCTGGGCCAGGTGCGACCGCTCGGCGAGCAGCACGGGCAGCCGGTCCAGGTTGGCCGTGACCGTCCGCCACCAGCCCCAGTCGCCGCCGAGCACCGAGCAGAACCGGCCCGCGTCGATCACCGGCCCGCCGGCCGCCGGGCCAGGGCCGGCGGGCGCGACCGGCAGGCAGGAGAGCAGCTGCACGATGTCGCGGGCGTCCTTCTCGTTGAGCTCGACGATCTGGAGCTTGGACAGCAGCAGGTCGGCCGCGTCCACCGTGTGCGGCAGCCGGCCGAACGCCGGCCGCAGGTCGAGGGTGTGGCACATGGTGAGCCGGTCCACCATCACGTCGATGGGCCGGCCCGACGGCGCGGTGAAGTACATCTGCCGGTCGCCGTTGAGGTTGTTGAACCTCCGGTCCGGCACGCAGCCGGCCGCCTCCAGGTGGGCGGCGACCTTCTTGCGCTCCCTGGACAGGCAGGCGAAGTCGATGTCCTGGTCGCGCCGCAGGCGCGGCGGGTAGTCCGGGCAGATCACCCGGACCGCGAGCCCGCCGAGCAGCTTGAGCCCGACGCCGGCCCGGGCCGCGCCCCGGGCGAGGGCGAGGGCGTCGGTCAGCGGGTCCTCCGGCGAGCCGGGCACCGGGTCCGGCGGGGCGGCCGGCTGCCCGCCGACCCCGGCCTCGCTGCGCATCTCGGACATCGCGCCACGGCTCCCTTCCGGCAATCCGGTAGGAAGAGTCTAAGGCGGCGCCGGTCACCGCGCGATCACCTGGAACGTCGCCAGCGAGGGGTCGGCGGCGTAGGCGATCCGCCCGCCGTCGGCCTGGACCTCGCGCAGCGAATCGATCGCGCCCGCAGTGATCAGCTCCCCGGGGGCCAGGACCGGCACCCCGGGCGGGTAGGGGGCGATCAGCTCCGCGCTGACCCGCCCGACCGCGGCGGCGGCGCTCACGGTCTCGTTCTCCGCGAAGAACGCCTCCCGCGGTGACATCACGGTCTCCGGGACGACCTGCCAGGCGGCGGCGACGGCCGGGGTGCGCGGCACTCCCCGGTGCCGCTCGATGGAGGCGATCAGCGCGTCGGTGAACGCACCCACCCGCTGCTCGTCGTCCGCGATCGTGATCACCGGCACGAGCGTGTCCCGGTCCGCCATCTCCACCGGCATCCCCTGAGCGAGCAGGTCGGCCTCGACCGCCGCGCCGTGCGCGCCGGTGCCGGCGAGCAGCACGACCAGCTTGGTCGGCTCCACCCCGGGCCCGTCCAGGACGCCGGCGCCCGGCACGCGGGCGATCCGCTCCCGCGCCCGCGCGACGTTGGCGAGCAGGCCGGCGCACAGCCGCTCGCCGTCGCGGGCGAGCAGCGCCCGCGACGCGTCGATGCTCGCCATGATCGCGCCGGACGGGCTGGTGGTGTGGGTGGCCTCGAACGCGCGGTTCAGCCGGGCCGGGTCCAGCAGGCCGGTCCGGGCCAGCACGATCGCGCCCTGCGAGTAGGCCGGGAGCGCCTTGTGCGCGCTGGTCACCATCCCGTCCGCGCCGGCCGCGATCGCGTGCGGCGGCAGGTCCGGGTGGAAGCCCAGGTGCGCCGCCCAGGCCGCGTCCACCAGCAGCGGCACGCCCGCATCGTGCGCGGCGGCCGCGTGCCCGGCCAGGTCGCCGGTGGTGCCCACGTACGACGGGTCGCCGAGGAAGACCGCGCAGGCGTCCGGGTGCCCGGCCAGCGCGGCGCGCACGGTCTGGACGGCGACCGCGGCGGGCAGGCCGGTCTTCGGGTCGACCTCCGGGCGGACCCAGACCGGGTCGAGGCCCGCCAGGACCAGGCCGAGCAGGAGCGAGCGGTGCAGGATCCGGGTGACCACGACCGGGCGGCCCGGCGAGCCGGCGGCGAGCGCGAGCGCCTGGTTCCCGTGCGTCGAGCCGGCCACCGAGAACCGGCACCAGTCGGCGCCCCACAGGCGGGCGGCGCGGCGTTCCGCGTCGGCCCGCAGCACGTCGGCGTGCTTGATCGAGTCGAGGCCGCCGTAGAGGGGGACGTCGCCGGCGACCACGTCGCCGGTGAGGTCCAGGCGCGCCTTGTGGCCCGGGGTGGTCATCGGCGTGAGGCGGCCGGCCCGGGCCCGCTCGGTCACGGCCAGCCAGGCGTCCAGCAGCGGCGCGTCGGCGCGCAGGCCGAGCGGATCGCGCGAGTCAGGTGCGTTCGTGCCCACCCGCCCAGTGTGCGGGACGAGCCGGGGTGACCGGGCGGCCGCCCCGGCCTGCCCGGCCGGGGCGGCCGTGGGATCATCGGGGCATGCGAGCCGCGCTCTACGACCGTTGCGGCCCCGCGGCCCAGGTGCTGCGGGTCGCCGACATCGACCTGCCCGAGCCCGGGCCCGGCGAGGTCCGGGTCAGGATCGAGCTGTCCGGCGTGAACCCGACCGACTGGAAGTCCCGCAGCGGGGCCACGCCCCGGCCGATCGACGTTTTCCAGATCCCGCACCACGACGGCGCCGGGGTGATCGACGCGGTGGGCGAGGGCGTCGATCCCGGCCGGGTCGGGCAGCGGGTCTGGACCTGGCTGGCGGCCGCCGGACGGCGGTGGGGCACCGCCGCGCAGTGGAGCGTGGTCCCGGAACGCCAGGCCGTCCCGCTGCCGGACGGCGCCAGCGCCGAGCTGGGCGCGAGCCTGGGCGTGCCCGCGCTGACCGCGCACTGGTGCCTGTTCTCCGACGGGCCGCTGGCCGGCCGGACCGTGCTCGTGGCCGGCGGCGCCGGCGCGGTCGGGCACTTCGCGATCGAGCTGGCCAAGCGCGCCGGGGCGCGGGTGGTGACCACGGTGAGCGGGCCGGCCAAGGCCGAGCTGGCGGCCAGGGCCGGCGCGGATCTGGTGGTCAACTACACCGAGCCGGGGGCAGCCGGCCAGATCCGCGCGTTCGGCGCCGTGGACCGGGTGATCGAGGTGGCGCTCGGCGCCAACCTCGCGCTCGACCTCGCGGTCCTGTCACCGGGCGGCCACGTCGTCAGCTACGCGGCCGAGCCCGCCGACCCGGTGATCCCGGTGCGCGCGTGCATGAACGCCAACGTGATCATCAGGTTCGTGCTGCTCCACGGCGTGCCCGCCGAGGCGCTGGACCGGGCGGCGCGGGACGTGGCGGCGGCGGTCGCGGAGGGCGCGCTCACCGAGCTCCCGGTCCACCGCTTCGGCCTGGACGAGGTCGCCGCGGCCCATGACGCCGTCGAGCACGGCGCCGTCGGCAAGGTCCTGGTGGTCCCCGGCTGACCGCCGCGCCCCGGGTCAGGCCGCCGGGTCACCGCTCCCCGGCCGCCGCGGCGTCCCGGCCGTGCCGGTAGAACTCGACGGGCTCGGGCGGCAGCGGGGTGTTGCCGAGGATCAGGTCCGCCGCCTTCTCGGCGATCATCATGACGGGCGCGTAGATGTTGCCGTTGGTCACGTACGGCATGACCGACGCGTCCGCGACCTTCAGTCCCTCGGTGCCGTGCACGCCCATGGTGGCCGGGTCGGTGACGCTCATCTCCCCGGTCCCCATCGCGCAGGTGCAGGAGGGGTGCAGCGCGGTCTCGCCGTCCCGCCTGACCCAGTCGAGCACCTCCTCGTCGGTCCTCACCCCCGGGCCGGGAGACAGCTCGCCGCCGTTGTACGGGTCGAGGGCGGGCTGGTTCAGGATGCGCCTGGCGATCGCGATCGCCTCCACCCACTCACGCCGGTCGGTCGGCGTGGACAGGTAGTTGAACCGGAGCGCCGGCTTGACCGCCGGGTCGGCCGAGACGATGCGCACGCTCCCCCGCGAGTCGGAGTACATCGGCCCGATGTGCACCTGGTAGCCGTGGCCGCTGGCCGGCGCCGAGCCGTCGTACCGGATCGCGATCGGCAGGAAGTGGAACATCAGGTTCGGGTACGCGACCTCGTCGTTGGACCGGACGAACCCGCCGCCCTCGAAATGATTGGTCGCGCCGGGCCCGCTCCGCCCGAACAGCCACCGCGCCCCGATCAGCGGCCGGTTCCGCCACTTCAGCGCCGGGGCGACCGAGACCGGCTGCCGGCAGGCGTACTGGACGTAGACCTCCAGGTGGTCCTGGAGGTTCTCGCCCACGCCCGGCAGGTCGGCGACCACGTCGATGCCGTGCTCGCGCAGCAGGGCAGCCGGGCCGACGCCGGACACCTGGAGCAGCTGCGGGGAGTTGATCGACCCGCCGCACAGGACCACCTGGCCGGCCATGGCCCGCTCCGGCCGCCCGGCGCCCGCCAGCCCGCCCGGCCCGCGGCGCCGGGTGTACTCGACGCCCACCGCGCGGGCTCCTTCGAACAGGATCCTGGTGACGAACGCCCGGCAGCGCACGGTGAGGTTCGGCCGGCTCAGCACCGGGTGCAGGTAGGCGCGGGCCGCCGAGAGGCGCCGGCCGCGGTAGATCGTGCGGTCGAACGGGGCGAAGCCCTCCTGACGGTAGCCGTTCACGTCCGCGGTCAGCTGGTACCCGGCCTGCCGCGCGGCCTCGAAGAACGCGGCGAACAGGGGGTTCGTCGCCGGGCCGCGCTCCAGCAGCAAGGGGCCCGCCGTGCCGCGGAACTCATCGCCCCCCGCCAGGCAGGTCTCCATCTTCTTGAAGTACGGCAGGCAGTGGGCGTAGTCCCACTCAGCCATGCCCGGGTCGGCGGCCCACCGCTCGTAGTCGAGCGGGTTGCCGCGCTGGAAGATCATCCCGTTGATGCTGCTCGGCCCGCCGAGGACCTTGCCGCGGGCGTGGTAGATCCGCCGGCCGTGCATGTGCGGCTCGGGTTCGGACTCGTACCGCCAGTCGTAGAACCGGCTGCCGATCGGGAAGGTGAGGGCCGCCGGCATGTGGATGAACACGTCCCACCGGTAGTCCGGCCGGCCCGCCTCCAGCACGAGCACCCGGTGGGACGGGTCGGCGGACAGCCGGTTCGCCAGCGCCGAGCCGGCCGAGCCGCCGCCGATGATGATGAAGTCGTACGCCGCCGTCACGAGGACCCCCCAATGCTTCGGTGCCCGCGAGCTCGGTGCCGCCGGCCCGGCGCCGGGCCGAGAGCTCGCACATCACGGGTTGTGGTCGTACATTACTCGCGAAACGGACGGGCTCGCAGCCCTGGCCCGTGACAGTCCGGCCCGGGTCCGCGGGAGCCTGAGGCCCGCGGGCGCCTGAGGCCCGCGGGGCACCGGGCCGGCGATGCCGCCCTGGCCTTTCCGGTGATCCCGGGAACGACAATTTCAGTGCGCATTGCCGGAAGAACGGCCGGAAACTCGTGATCTATTCTCCAGTTTGCCATTCGACGGCGGCCTCGGTATGGTCGCCGCTGGCGCAGTGATTATGCGCGCGGTGACAACGAGGCAGATTGGGGAAATCCATGCGATCCGCCCGTTCATGGGTTTTCGCCGGGACGGCCGCGCTTGCCGCGGCCGGCCTGGCGGCGCCCGTCCATGCCGCCCGGGCGCTCGCCGCGCCGATGGCGGCCGCCCGGCCGCCGGCCGCGGGGAGGGTGGCGCTGCCCGGGACCGCGGTCCCCGCGAGCGAGCGAGCCCGCCCCGCGGGGCCGGTCGCGCCGGGTAGCACGGTGCGCTTCTCCCTGCTGCTGGCGCTGCGCGACGCGGCAGGGGCTCGCGCGTTCGCCCGGGCGGTGTCCAGCCCAGGCTCGCGGCTGTTCCGGCGCTACCTGACCACCGCGGGCTGGGTCTCCCGGTACGGGCCGGCCCGCTCGGAGGTGAGCCGCGCCAGGTCCTGGCTGCGGCGAGCCGGCTTCACGGCCGGGCCGGCGACCCCCGACAGGCTGCTGGTCGCGGCCGAGGGGCCAGCCCGGCTCGTGCAGCGCGCGTTCGGCGTCCGGCTCGGCTACTACCTGGTGAACGGGCACCGGGTGCGGCTGGCCAGCGGCACGATGACGATCCCGGCCGGGCTTGCGGGCGTGATCAGCGGCGTGGTCGGGGTCAACCAGTTCGTGGCGGCACCCGGCCTGGCGCGCGGCGGCACCACGGCGCGCGGCGGCACCACGGCGCGCGGCGAGCCTTTGGCGGCACAGACCGGCCAGGAGCCACCGCCGCCCGCCGGGTTCCGGAACCCGCAGCCGTGCTCGGCGTACTGGGGCCAGAAACTCGACTCCAGGGACTCGCCGGGCCTCTACGCTCCGTACTCGCCTCCGCTGCCCTACGCGATCTGCGGCTACCGCCCGTTCCAGCTCCGCGGGGCGTACGGCCTGGCCGGGCAGGTGGCCGCTGGCGTCGACGGGCGGGGCGTCAGGATCGCGATCGTCGACGCCTACGACTCGCCGACGCTGCTGTCGGACGCGCAGCGGTACTTCAGGATCAACGACCCGGCCCACCCGCTGCGCTCGTCGCAGTTCACCGACCTGCCGCCAGCCAGCGTGGACGACGTGTCGCTGTGCGACGGCAGCGGGTGGCTCACCGAGCAGGCGCTCGACGTGGAGGCCTCGCACGCGATGGCGCCGGGGGCTTCCATCACCTACGTCGGCGCGCGGGACTGCCTGGACGCCAGCCTGCTGACCGCCCTGCAGGCCGCGGTCACCAGCGGCGCGTCGGTCGTCAGCGACTCCTGGGGTGACACCCTCGGCGACATCTTCACCGACGCGGCGACCAAGGCCGCCTATGACGACACGTTCCTGCTGGCCGCGTCCACCGGGGTCAGCGTGCTGTTCGCCAGCGGCGACCTCGGCGACAACTTCGGGGCCAGCGGCATCGCCGCGCCCGACTACCCGGCGAGCAGCCCGCTCGTCACCGCCGTGGGCGGCACCACGCTGGAGGTGAACCGCCGGAACGCCAGGCAGGCCGAGTACGGGTGGTCGACCGCCCGGCAGGTGCTGTGCGCGCCGAGGCTGCCGTTCTGCCGCCGCCGGACGCCGGCCGGCTCGCTCGGCTGGCAGGCGGGCGGCGGCGGCGGGACCAGCTACACCTACGCCCAGCCCTCCTACCAGGCCAAGGTGGTGCCGCAGGCGCTCGCGCTGCGCAACGAGCCCCTGCTCGGCCCGGTGCCGATGCGGGTGATCCCGGACATCTCCATGGACGCCGACGCGCAGAGCGGGATGCTGATCGGCCTGACCCAGGCATTCCCCAACGGGGTCTACTACGACCAGTTCAAGGTGGGTGGCACCAGCCTGGCCACGCCGTTGCTGGCCGGCGTGGTGGCCGATGCCAGCCAGGCTGCGGGCGCCTCCCTCGGCTTCCTCAACCCGGTCCTGTATCAGGCGTACACCCGCCGTCCCGGGGCGTTCCGCGACATCCTCCCGTCACGGCGGCCGCTTGCCGCCGCGGTGATCCGGGTGGACTACGCGAACTCGGTCAGCGCGGCCGGCGGCTACGTGATCAGCCTGCGCGTGATCACCTACGAGGGGCCGGAGACCTACTGCGACGGCACCGGCAACTGCGCCACGCGCGCCGTCACGCTGACCACCGCCCCCGGGTTCGACAGCATGACCGGCCTCGGGACGGTGGGGCCGGCGTTCATCGCGGCGCTCGCGCGGCCCTGAGCGGACCCGATGCCATGGGCCCCGGAGCCGGCCGCCCGGCGCGATCGGCTCCGGGGCCGCCTCGTCCCGGCCCCGGATCAGGCGATCGGCTCCGGGGTCGCCTTGCCCTCGGCCCGGACCGGCTCGCGGGCCAGCAGCCAGTAGGCGGCGCCGCCCACGATGAGGCCGAGGAACACGCTGAAGTCCGACCCGAGCGGCCCGCCGAGCCGGCTCGCGAGCGGCCCGACGTACGGCGGGTAGGCGTTCAGCCACAGCGCCGCGGCGCCCATGCCGAGGAACTGCGCGACCAGCGCGCGCCAGTGAATGCCCCCGCGCCTCCAGTACCTGCCGCCCGCCTCGTTGAGCAGCGACGCCGGCTCGTAGCGGTTGCGGCGCAGCCACGAGTCGACCAGGTAGATCGCGCACCACGGGCCCAGCCACACGATGATGAACAGCAGGAAGTCCGACAGCAGCGCGTAGAACCTGGACGAGAAGACCGCGTAGGCGGCCACGCCGGCGCAGATCACAGTGTCGATCCCCACGCACGCGATCCGGTGCAGCCCGGGCACGAGGGACTGGAGCGTCACGCCCGAGGAGTACAGGTCGAGGGTGTTGATCGCGAACAGCTGCAGGATCGCGAAGATCAGGTAGGGCACGACGAACCAGCCGGGGAACCCCGCCGTCAGGCCGGTGACGCTCAGCTCGGCCGCCTTCGGCAGCTCGGTGCCCAGCGCGGCGCCCAGCGCCTCGAGCAGCACCGACGGGATCGCCCCGCCGAGCGTCACCGCGACCACGATGCGCGCCTTGCTCGCCGTGGGGGCCAGGTAGCGGGAGTAGTCGTTGGCGTTCTCGGTCCACCCGAGTCCGCCCGCCGAGATCACCAGGGCCAGGAAGATCGTCATCGCGCCCCAGCTCGCGGACGGCGGGCCGGCGTGGTACCGGTGCGCCACGAACGCCGTCATGATCGCGAACAGCACCACGAACGGGATCGCGAGCAGCCGGAGCACCTTGAGCACGGCCGCGTGGCCGAGCAGCGGCAGCACCGCCTGGACCGCGACGGCCCCGAGGACGAGGACCACCTTCAGCCAGGTCGGCACCGGGGAGATGCCGGCCTCGCCGGCCAGGGCCATCCCGGAGAACACGATCAGCGCGATGCCCTCGATCTCGAACCCGACCTGGGTGATCCAGTTGAACAGCGACGGCACGCGGTTGCCGTTCGGGCCGAACGCGGCGCGGCTGACCCCGAAGCAGGTCGTGCCCGCCCTCGGACCCTGCAGGCTGGCGAGCCCGGTCAGCAGGTAGGTCAGGTTCCCGACCAGGATGACCGCCAGCGCCTGCGGGAAGGACAGGCCGAACACGACGACGGCGAGGACGCCGTACACGAGGAACTCCACGTTCCAGATGGCGCCGGCCCACATCCAGAACAGGTTCCGCGGCCTGCCCCACCGCTCGGAGAGCGGCACGTACTCGATCCCGCGGTGCTCGACCGCGGTGATCGGCGGCCCTGCGGCCACGTCCCCGGGCGCCAGGCCGCGCGCGCTGCTCACCGCCGAGCGCCCTGCTGCCTGGCCTGGGGGATCCGCCAGCCCTTCGGGGGCCGCAGGGGCGGCGCGCCCGCGGCCGCCGGCGCCGGCGCGGAGGGCGCCCCGGGCCGCTCGCCCTCGGGATAGGCGCCGTCCCGCATCCAGGTGAGCAGGGCGACGAAGACGACCGGGACGAAGCACAGCCCGGAGATCGCCCACAGCAGGAACGTCGCGATCTCCTGGTCCGCGATCACCCCCAGCCCGCCCGCGGGGTGCGGGTAGGCGGCTAGCCAGGACGTGCTCGAGAACCCCATCACATAGGCGTCGGCCCAGATCGCCCACATCGGCACGGCCGCGCACGCGGCCCGCTGCGGGCGGCCGGCCCGGGGCAGGAACGGCGGGGATTCCACCAGCTCCAGCCAGAGCGCGCATCCGGCTGCGAGGAGGGTCACCGCCTCGGCGGCCAGCACGGCCGGGTGCCTGGCCGCCGCGTCGATGGCCGAGGGTGCCCGCCAGCCGAGCGCCACCGCGGCGAACACGGCCGTGATCAGCCACGGGCGCGCGGCACCCGGCCGGTGGGACCGCGCCGCCGCGATCCGGTCCACCAGGCCGGCGGCCCCCGCCCGGGCGCCGCCGCGCGTCCCGGCCACCAGCCGCCACGGCGCGCCGAGGACGAGCAGGGCGGGCGCCGCGATCGCGAGCACGCCGAACTGCACGGCCTGAGCGAACACGTAGCGCCGGGCCTCGGTGGCGCCGGGGGGCAGCACGACGGCGGCCACGAGGATCACGCCGGCGAGCGCCAGCCACTGCCGGTGCCGCTGGAATCGGGTCCGCATCGAGCACCTGCCAATCATCAGGGGTTGCGCGGGCAGCGCCGCATCACCGCAGCCTGCCGGGCATGCGACAGTCTGCCACCTGTAGTACGCGGCGTCGCCGCCGGGCGTCAAGGAGCGGCCGGAAGGCACCGCGGGGAATGATGGGCCTCATGCGCCTTCCCGTGATGCCGCCAGTGGCGCCGATGCTGGCCAAGGCGGTCCCGGAGATCCCGGCCGGCGCGATGAGCTACGAGCCGAAGTGGGACGGCTTCCGGGCGGTGGTCTTCCGGGACGGGCCGGAGGTCGAGATCGGCAGCCGCAACGAGCGGCCCATGACGAGGTACTTCCCCGAGGTCGCCGAGGCGGTGCGGGAGAGCCTCCCGGGCCGGTGCGTAGTCGACGGCGAGATCGTCGTGCCCAGCGCCGACGGCCGGCGCCTGGACTTCGAGGCCCTGCTGCAGCGCATCCACCCGGCGGCGAGCCGGGTCCGCCTGCTGGCCAGCCGGACTCCGGCCGCGTTCGTGGCCTTCGACCTGCTCGCGCTGGGGGACGACGATTACACGGGGCAGCCGTTCTCGCGGCGCCGGGCCGCGCTTGAGCGGGCGCTGCGGCACGCCCGCCCGCCGGTTCACCTGACCCCGGCGACGACCTCGATCGGCACCGCCCAGGTCTGGTTCAGCCAGTTCGAGGGCGCCGGCCTGGACGGGATCGTCGCCAAGCCGCTCGATGGCACCTACCAGCAGGGCAAGCGGGTGATGTTCAAGGTCAAGCACGAACGGACGGCCGACTGCGTGGTGGGCGGCTACCGCCCGCACGCCAGCGACCCGGAGGCGGTCGGATCGCTCCTGCTCGGCCTGTACGACGACGAGGGAAGGCTGGTCAGCGTCGGAGTGGCCGGCGCGTTCCCGATGGCCATGCGCAGGGCGCTGTTCACCGAGCTCGCGCCCCTGGTGACCACGCCCGGCGGGCACCCGTGGAGCTGGGCGGCGCCGGGGGACGAGGGAGCGGCCGGCGCCAGGCACCCGCGCGCGGCCGAGGGGAGCCGGTGGAACGCGGGCAAGGACCTGTCCTTCGTGCCGCTGCGGCCGGAGCGAGTGGCCGAGGTCAGGTACGACCACATGGAGGGGAGCAGGTTCCGGCACACCACCCAGTTCGTCCGCTGGCGGCCCGACCGCGAGCCGGCCTCCTGCGGCTTCGACCAGCTCGAGGAGCCGGTGAGCTACGACCTGGCGGAGATCCTGGGGCCATGAGCGGGCCGGGCGGCCGCTCCCCGCCGGCGCCCGGTTCCTAGGATCGCGAGGGCCGCGGGCGGCGCGCGCCCGGCGAGGGCTGCCCCGGCGCCCATGTGGCCATCACCGCGATGAAGTCCCGCGTCCAGCCCCTCAGGTACTGGCTGGCCGGGCGGACCTGTCCCGGCACGCCCTTGCGCAGCCGGCCGCCCGGCCTGCGCGCCCAGGCCAGCTGGACCCACTCGGGGTTGATGTCGAGCTCCATGCCGACCCGCGCGCCTGCCCGGACCAGCGCCACGGCCAGGTCGCCCGGCGTCGCGGCCATGCTTGCCACGTAGATGAGCTGGTGCCTGGCGTTCTCCCCGAGCGCGCTCCTGGCCACCACCTCGCCGCCGGTGATGGTGGCGCCCCAGTACCCCCAGCCGCCGCGGGACGCGCGGGTCGGATGCCCGTCAGAGACCAGCAGGTCGAGGTTCTGGCGCACGCTGTAGACGGGCAGGCCCGGCGCGGGCACGCCGCGTCCCCACGCGCCGATGGCCGCGGCCCCGGAGCGGTAGATGACCAGGCTGGCGCGGCCCGGGACAAGCGGCCGGATCACCGTGCCCTGCTGCTCGTAGCCGCCGGATCCGGTCGACAGCTTGAAGCCGCCGTTGAACGCCGCGACGAGCAGCCGCCGGGCCGGCCAGCGGACGGCCGGCCCGGCGCTCAGCCCGTGCGCCCGGCACGCCGCCCCGGGATCCTGGCTGCCGCAGTGGAGCACGAACCTGACATCGCCGGTGAACCGCGCCACCGTCATCAGGTGGCCGTCGGGCAGCCGGAGATGCCGGACGATCACCCGGGCCGGCACCCGCGGCCTGGGACGCGGGGACGGCGAGTGCGGCGCCCGGCGCGCAGGGACGGCCGCCGGGGCGGCCCCCGGGGCCAGGGCCGAGCACCCGGCCAGGGCCGCCGCCAGCGCCGCGGCCAGCGCCGCGGCGGTCATGCCCGCGCCCCGCGGGACGATCCGTGCCATCCGATCCCATCCGATCCCGGTCGCGCGATCCGGCCGGCGGATCGCGATCGGCCAGCGGCCCCGGCGCCCTGGCACGTTCAGGAGAGTAACGAGCCGATCGGGGTTACAGTTTCTGGCGTGAGAGCACCCGCCGGGCGCGGCCGGCTGCCCGCCTTCACCACGACGGCCCCGCGCGCGGCGCCTGGCACGGCGCGCGCCACCCGGGGCACCGCGCTGGCCGCCCGGGGCACCGCGCTGGCCGCCCGGGGCATCGCCCTGGCGGCCTGCTGCGCGGCGCTGGCCGCGTGCTCGGCCCTCGGCGCCGCGGCCGGCCCGTCCTCCGACCCGGCCGTCACCCCGGCCGCCGCCACCCGGGCCGCCGCGGACCGCCCCGGCAGCCCGGCGGCCGTGCCGCGCCACCCGGTCGGCAGGCTCGGCAGCTTCTGGGTGGGCACCCGCTGGATGACGTTCACCGAGCCCGCGCACGTCGGCGTGACCGGGGCGCACCTTCCGCCGCGGAAGCTGCTCACGCAGACCTTCTACCCGCTGAAGGCCCGGCCGTCGGCGACCACCCCGCCGGCCCGCGGCCCGTTCCCCCTGCTGGCCTTCGCCCCGGGCTTCATGCAGTGCGGGAGGCCGTACTCGCGGCTGCTGCGCGGCTGGGCCAGCGCGGGCTACGTGGTCGTCGTGGTGAACTTCCCCCACTCGGACTGCAAGGCCGGCTCCGCCGCGACCGAGTCCGACATGGTGAACCAGCCCGGCGACATGTCCTACGTGATCACCCGGGTGCTCGCGCTCAGCCGGCAGCGGCGCGGCCTGTTCGCCGGGCTGATCGACCCCCGGGAGGTCGCGGTCACGGGGCAGTCCGATGGCGGCGACACGGTCGCCGCGCTCGCCGCGAACACCTGCTGCGGCGACCGCCGGGTGAGCGCCGTCGCCGTGCTCTCCGGCGCCGAGTGGCCGCCGATGCCCGGCCGGTACTTCGCCAGGCGCCCGGTCCCGATGCTGTTCGCCCAGGGCAGCGCCGACGTGATCAACTGGCCGGGGTGCAGCGTGGAGCTGTACCGCGGCGACCCGGCCTACCTGCGGTACTACCTCGACCTCTTCGGCGCCAGCCACACGGGGCCGTACTGGGGGTCGAACCAGTACGAGCGGGTGGTGCTGCGGGCGAGCCTGGCGTTCTTCGACCGGTTCGTGCTCCGCCAGCTGGCCGCCGGCCCGGCCATGCGCCGGGCCGGGGACGTGAGGGGCGTGTCCGTCCTGTTCAGCCACGGCGCCGGGCGGCTGTCCGGCGGCCGGTGCGACAACTGACCCGGTGCCGCCCCCGCGCTTGCCGAATGTGATCCGCGCGCCCCGCGATCTCTGGTAGAGATGGCGCCTGGGCTCGCGCAGCCAGAACCGACCGGACGGAGGATCCGTGCGCCACCGATCGCGCATCCGACCCACGGGGCTCGCCGTGATGGCGCTGGGGGCGGTGATCCTGGCCGCGCCGCCGGCCGCCGCCGCGCCCCCCGGTCACCGAGGCCCCGCCGCTCCTGGAGGATCGCGCTCACCGGGGCTGATCGGCCCGGTTCGGCGGGCCGGCCTGCCGGCCGGCCAGCGCTACGCCTGCCCGGCGCCCGCCCGGCCGGGCCAGATGGCCTGCCAGTCGATCATCCGGATCCGGGCCGGGGCCGTGCCGGCGGCCGCAGCCGGCGCCGTGGCCGGGTACAGCCCGGCGAGCCTGCGCGGCGCCTACCGCCTCGCGGCGGCCGCCGCGCGGAACGGGCGCGGCCGCACCGTCGCGGTCGTCGACGCCTACAGCGACCCGCGGGCGGCGGCCGACCTGGCCGCCTACCGGGCGCACTTCCGGCTCGGGCCGTGCACGACGGCGAGCCGGTGCCTGCGGATCGTGAACCAGTTCGGGAACCCCCGCCGGCTCCCGGCGGCCGACCGGGGGTGGGCGGCCGAGGAGTCGCTCGACCTCGACATGGTCTCGGCGATCTGCCCGAGGTGCCGGATCCTGCTGGTGGAGGCGAGGTCCGCGTCGATCGCCGACCTGGGCACCGCCGAGGACACCGCGATCGCCATGGGCGCCCGGTACGTGTCCAACAGCTGGTCGGGGCCCGAGTTCACCGGCCAGGACGCGTTCGACCGCTACTTCAACCACCCCGGGGTCGCGATCAGCGTCGCCTCGGGCGACTTCGGCTACGGCACCGCGTACCCGGCCGACCTGCAGTACGTCACGTCGGTCGGCGGCACCTCCCTGCACCGCTCGCGCAACCGCCGCGGCTGGTCCGAGCAGGCCTGGGGGTCGCCCGGCGCCGACGGAACGGGGTCGGGCTGCTCTCCGCTGGAGGCCAAGCCGTCCTGGCAGCGCGCCGACGCGACCTTCACGGACCCGGCGAAGGGCTGCGTGAACCGCACCGAGAACGACGTGTCCGCGGTGGCCAACCCGTACACCGGCGTGGCCGTCTACGACTCCTACCCGCCGCAGGGCCTGCGCAAGGGGTGGAACGAGCTCGGCGGGACCAGCGCGGCCACGCCGATCATCACCGCGGTCTACGCGCTGGCCGGGGTGCCCCGGCGGGCGACGTACCCGGCGGAGTACCCGTACCTGCGGCCGGGGCACCTGTTCGACATCACCTCCGGCGCCAACGGCACCTGCCCTGCCGCCCAGCGCTACCTGTGCCACGCGGTCCGGGGATACGACGGGCCGACCGGCCTGGGGACCCCGGACGGGACGGCCGCGTTCACCGCGGGCACCGCCCCCAGGGTCACGCTGCTCGACCCGGGCACGCTGGACCGGCCCGCCGGGGGCGCGTTCTCCCAGCGGATCATCGGGCTCGACACCAGGGGCGCGCGGATCCCGCTCCGCTACGCCGCGGCCGGCCTGCCGGCGGGCCTGTCGATCGCCGCGCTGCCGCGCTCGAACGACGCGCTGATCACCGGCACGCTGCCCGCGCAGCCGGGCACGTACCACGTCACCGTGATCGCCAGGGACGGCACGGCGACCGGGCTCACCCACTTCGCCATCGTGGTGGTGGCATCGCTCGCCGCGACCGCCCAGCCCGGGCCGGTCAAGATCATCGGGGGCACCCTCTGCCTCGACGGCGGCGCGGGCACGGCGGGAACGCCGGTGACCGTGCAGCCGTGCGCCGCCACGCCCGGCCAGGGCTGGGCCTACCGGGCGACCGGAGGGCCGGACCAGACCGGCACGCTGACGGTCGGCGGGGAGTGCCTGGGGCTGTCGGGCACCAAGGGCGTGCTCGGGCCCTGCGCCGGGTCCGCCGGGCAGCGCTGGCGGTACCTCGGGCTCGGCCTGCTCGGCAACCTGGCCGCCGGCCGGTGCCTGGTCGCCCCCGCCCTCACCGCGGGTACCCAGGTGGTGGTCAAGGCGTGCGACGGCAGCTCGTTCCAGCGCTGGACGCTGCCCCCCGGGCCAGTGGTCTCCGGCGCCGGCGCCGTGCCCGCGGCGCTCTGCCTGGCCGGCCAGCCGACGCCGGCCACGCGGGTCACCGTCGCCGCCTGCGGCCCGTCCGCCCAGCAGCAGTGGTCGGTCACCGCCCACGCCACGATCGGCCTGGCCGACGGCCTGTGCCTGAGCGGCAACGGCAGCGTCGGCGGCGGCACCCCCGTGGCCGCCAGCGCGTGCTCGACGGAGCAGCCCGACCAGCTCTGGGTCCCCGGGCCGGAAGGCGAGCTGGTCAATGTCCTGTCCGGCCAGTGCCTGACCGATCCGGCGGACGGCGCCGCGGGCACCGGGCTGGTCGAGCAGTACTGCCACGGAGCCGCGGGCCAGGTCTGGGGGATCAATTAGGTGCCCCGCCGGGCGAACACGACGCCGTTGCGGTCCCGGTAGGCGACGCGCCAGCCCGGCGAGCCGGCGAGCGCCCTGGCGAGCTGCGGATAGGCCGGCCGGCTCAGCACGATGATGTCGTACCCGCGGGTGACCCGCTGCCATGCCCCCCGGTCGAGCAGGAAGCTGGCGAACGCCGCCACCTGGGCCGGGGCGTACTGCTCGAGCCTGGGGTCGAAGCCCACGCGGCCGAACATGGCCGGGTGGAGCCAGAGCATGGGCGCAGCCGACCAGTCCGCGAGGACCAGGCGGCCGGGCTCGCGGTCGGCCAGGCCGGCCGCCACCGCGATGGCCCGGAGGGGTTCGCCCGCCATGAACGCGCCCGCCGGCTGCGCGGCGACCATGCCCGCGGCCAGCGTCGCGGTGCCCGCCAGGGCGCCGGCCACGCCGGCGCGGAACGCCCCGGCCAGATCCGGCGCCCGCTGCCCCGCGCCCGCGCGGGCCAGCGTGTCCGCGGCGAGCAGGCTCCCGCCGAAGCCGAACCACGGCACGCCGCGGAACGAGGCGAGCGCCAGCCCGAGCAGGGCCGCCGCGGCGCAGCACAGGAGCGGATCGGGCCGGGCCCGGCGGCGCCAGGCCAGCACCACGGCGAGCAGGTCCGCGGCCGCCAGCGCGTACAGGGCCACGCCGAGCGGGCCTGTCGCGCTGGGCCGGGCCCACTCGGCGACGTAGCGGGCCAGGACCGGATCGGCGATCAGGCTCCGGTAGTACCCAAGCACGCCCGCGCCGTACGGGGTGCACAGGACCGATCCGGCGGACGCCGCGCCGAGCGCCGCGTGCGCCAGGCCCGCGCCGGGCCGGCGACGGGCCAGCAGCCGCGCGGCCCGGACGGCACCGCACAGCGCCGCCACGCCCGCCCCGGAAAGGACCGACCCGTGGGCGTTGGCCCACAGCACCAGGACGGGAACGAGCAGCCAGTCCCGCGCCCGCGGCGGGCGGGTGCCGTCCGCCTCGGTGGCCAGCCAGAGGGCGGCCGGGAAGAACAGGAAGCCGAAACTTTGCGCCCGGATCCCGGTGCTGCCGAGGGACAGCGAGAACGCGACGGCTGTCCAGGCGAACGCCCTGGCCGGCGGGACCCCCCGGCGTGCCATCAGCGCCGCCCAGATCGCGTAGCCGGCCGTGACCAGCGCGGCCGAGGCCAGCGCCAGCGCCCGGTACCCGCCGGCCGCCCACGCGGCGTAGAAGGCGGCCTGGGCCAGCCACTGCTGGTCGATCCAGGGCGCGCCGCGCGCGGTGACCGTCACCACGTTCACCCGGGGTATCCCGTGGGCGAGCACGTACCGGCCGGCGTACAGGTCGTAGTAACTGTCGGTGAGCAGCCGCCGCGAGAGCATGGCGCTCGCGATGGCTGCCAGGGACGCTGCCGCGATCACCCATGTCGCCGCGCCGCGCCGGCCAGGCGCCCCGTCCCGGCCAGGCGCCCCGTCCCGGCCAGGCGCCCCGTCCCGGCCAGGCGCCCCGTCCCGCCGACGCCGTGGCCTGGCGGGGATCACCCCGGCCGCCGACGCTCGGCCACGACGCCGTCGGGGCCGGAATAGGCCACCTGCCAGCCCGGCAGGCGGAGCAGCGCCCCGGCCAGCCGCGGGCAGCTCCGCCGGGAGGCGACGATGATCCCGTATCCCCCCGCCAGGCGATCCCAGCCCGGGCCGGTGGCGAACATGAACGCGTAGAGCGCCCGGAGGTCCGCCGCCGGGTACTGCTCCAGCCGGATGTCGAAGCCGACCCGGCCGACGGCGGCCGGGTCCAGCCACAGCAGCGCGGTGCCGGTCCACTCGTCGGCGAGCACGCGCGCGGCGGGATCGGCCCTGGCCAGCCTCGCCGCGACGGCCACCGCGCGCGACGGTACGCCCGCCTCGAACGTCCGGCCGGGCGTGCGCGCGACCGTGACCGCGCAGGCGAGCGCGCCCGTAGCGAGCGTCCCGGCGACGGCGCGGCGGAAGACCGTCCCGGGCTGCGGGCCAGGCGCGCCCCCGGCGCGGGCGAGCGTGCTTGCGGCCAGCAGGCTGCCGCCGAAGCCGAACCAGGCGATGTCCTTGCTCGTCGTGAACGCGAGCGCGAGCAGGATCGCGGCCAGGCTAGCGAGCAGCGGATCCGGCCGGGTGCCGCGCCTCACGGCGAGCGCGACGGCGAGGGCGGTCGCCGCCATGAGGCTGAAGAAGGCGCAGTCCCACGGGTTGCTCAGTCGCGGCGGCCACCATTGGCTGTCGTAACGGGCGACCAGGGAGCCACCGAGGAAGCGGCGGTAGTACGCCGCGATCCCGGCCCCGTAGGGGCAGCATGCCACCGAGCCGACCGCGAGCGCCCCGAGGACCGCGTACGCGATCACCGCCCCGCGATCGCGGTGCGCCGCGCCCCGCGCCGCGCGGTACCCGGCGTAGGCGACGGCGAGGCCAGCTCCGAGCGGCGCCGACCCGTAGGTGTTGGCCCACGCGACCAGGACCGGCACCAGCAGCCAGGTCCGCCGGCGAGGGCGCGCGCAGCCGCGATCGGCCGCAAGCAGCCAGATCGTGAGCGCGAGGAACAGGTACCCGAAGCTCTGCGCGCGCACCTCGGTGTTCCCGAGGCACGCCGCGAAGGCGGCCAGCGTCCACGCGAACATCCGGGCGGGTGGCACGCCCTCGCGCAGCATCAGCCGGCCAAGCGCCGCGAACGCCCCGGTCACCAGGGCCGATGACAGCATGGCCAGCGCCGGGTAGCCGCCCGCCCGCCACGTCTCGTAGTAGAGGAGGTGGGCCAGCCACTGCTGGTCGATCCAGGGCGCGCCCCGGGCGGCGACCGTCAGGACGTTCACCCGCGGGATCCCGTGCGCGGCCACCCACCTGCCCGCGTACAGGTCGTAGAAGGCATCGCTCCACAGCAGCCGGGAATACAGCAGGGTTCCGCCGAGCACCAGCGAGACGGCCGCGAGCAGCCATCCCGCGCCCCCGCGCGCCTGCGGGCCCGCCGCTGCCCGGACCGCCGCCGCCCGCACCGCCGCCGCCCGCACCGCCGCCGCCCGCACCGCCGCCATGGTCAGAGCAGGCCCGGCAGGAAGGCCGCGGTCCGGGCCCGGTAGCCGCGGTACCCCGGCAGCGCGGCGAGCAGCACTCGCTCCTCCTCGCGGGCGCGGGCGGCCTGCATCGCGGCCAGGGCCAGCCAGAGCGCCCACGCCGGGGCGGTGCCCGCGGCCAGCGCCAGGCCAAGGGAGCAGGCCAGCTCCCCGGTGTAGAGCGGGTGCCGCACCCACTGGTACGGCCCGCGGTCGGCGATCGCGCGCGCCTGCGCGCCCACCGAGAGGTTGCGGCCGAGGCAGTGCAGCGACCAGGCGGCCCACGCCGTGCCCGCGACCAGCAGGGCGTCGGCGGCGAACTGCCTGGCCGCCGACGGCGGCCGGCCCGCCAGCAGGGGGAAGGCGAACGGCGCGACAGTGGCGGCCACTGCGATGATCCGCGCCGCGGGCGAGGAACTGGAGGCGGTCGCCGGCCCGCGCCGCAGGTAGCACCAGGCGACCTGGGCGTAGAAGGCGCCCGCCAGGACGGCGCCGGCCACGCCGAGCACGGCTGTGGCCCCGGCCGCGCCGCCCTGCGCGCCGAGCGGGGACCGCGCGCCGAGCAGGGCGCGCACGTCGAGCAGGATCATGGCGCTCGCGGCGGGCACCATGACCACCCGGCCGATGTCGGGCCGGGGCGCGGTGCCCGACCCGCGGGCCTGGGCGCCGGCCATCTAGCCGGCGTACCCGAAGAGCGAGTGGGCGATGAGTATGATGCCCGGGCCGATGATGATCACCAGCAGGGCCGGGAAGACGCACAGGATCAGCGGCAGCATGATCTTCACGGGCACCTTCTGCGCCCGTTCCTCGGCGCGCTGGCGGCGCTTGACCCGCATCTCGGTCGCCTGCTCGCGGAGCACCCGCGCCACCGGCACGCCAAGCTCGCCGGCCTGGACCACGGCGGAGACGAACGTGCGCAGGTCGGGCACCGCGGTCCGGGCGACCATGCCGCGCAGGGCCTCGGCCCGCGACCTGCCGATCTGCATCTCCTGCAGGCTGCGCGCGAACTCCTCGGCCAGTGGGCCGCCGCTGTTCCTGGCCAGCTGCGCCAGCCCGGCGTCGAAGCTGAGCCCGGCCTCCACGCAGACCGTCAGCAGGTCGATGGCGTCGGGGAGCGCGGCGAGGATCCGCGCCTGCCGCTTGATGCCCGCGTTGTACAGGAGGATGTCGGGCAGGTAGAAGCCCGCCGCCCCCCCGGCTGCCGCGCACGCGATCGCGACGCCGGGGCTGTGCAGTCCGTAGAGCACGCCGAGCCCGGCGCCGCCCAGGAGCGCCAGGCCCTTCAGCGCGAGGATCCGGTCTGCGGTCCACGCCGCGGGGTTGCCGGCCAGGTCCAGCCTGCGCTGGAGCGTGGCGGCCACGCTGGACGGGGACAGCCGGATGGCGAGGGAGCGGGCCCAGCCCGGCAGCTCGAGGGCCCGTGACCGGCCCCGGGGCGGGCCCGCGGCCTCCCCGTGGCCGTAGTGCCGCTCGATCGACCGCAGCGCCTCCGCCACCGCGCGGGATCTCGGCGCGGCCGGCGCCAGCCCGGACGCCAGCAGCGCGATGGCGACCGCGATGCATCCCGCGCCGGTCAGCAGGAGGACCGAGCCGGACACCTCACACCTCCGCCTTCACCAGGTTGCGCATCCAGATCGCGCCGATCACGATCAGGAGGCCGGACCCGGCGAGCATGGCGAGGCCGAGGAAGGTGAGGTAGAGCGGCCGCATGTAGGACGGGTCCGAGTAGAACAGCCAGGCGCCGACGAGCACGGGCAGGGCGAGCAGGATGTACGCGGACAGGCGGCCCTCCGCGCTCAGCGTCCGGAACTGGCGCCGCAGGTAGGCGCGCTCCCTCATGGTCGCCGCCGTGTTCCGCAGCACCTCCGCGAGGTTGCCGCCGGTCTCCCGCTGGATCCGCACGGCCATGACGACCCAGCGCAGGTCGGACGACCCCAGCCGGGCAGCGACGGCATCCATCGCGTCCGCCAGGTCCACCCCGATGCGGGACTCGGCGAGCGCCCTGGCGAACTCGCCGGAGGCCGGCTGGGCGTCCTCCCGCACGACCGCGTCAAGCGCCTGCGGCAGGGAGAAGCCGGACTGCACCGAACTGGCGAGCAGCTGGAGCACGTTGGGCAGCTGCTCGTCGAACGCTGTCCTCCTGCGCGCGATCCTGACGCTGAGCAGCAGGCGCATGCCCGCCCATCCGGCGGCCAGCCCGGCCACGACGCCGACGATCAGGTTCCCGAGGAGGAGCGCCAGCACCGCCGCGAGGGTGACGCTGACGCTGACGCCGAGGAGCGCCCACTCAGCCGGCGGCCGGATGATGCCCGCGCTCTCCAGGCGCCGTGCCAGCAGCGGCTCCGCGTGGCGGGCTCTGAGCAGCCGGGACGTCAGGGCGATCGCCCGCCGCGCCAGCCTCCCCTCCGTCCTGCCCTCCGGCCGGCCGGCGGGGGCGAGGCCGCTCGGACCGTACCGGCCGATCTGGCGGGCCAGCCGGGAGCGGCCGCCCGGCCGCAGCGACCGGAGCGCGAGGACCGCGAAGAACAGCAGGGCAACGAAGACCACGCAGGCCATCACCGGGAGCGGGACGCCTGCCGGGGCGCCCGCCACGGCCGCCGGCCGGCCGTGCCCGCCGCCCGGCGAGGCCGGGCCGGGCGAGCCCGGCGCCCCCAGCGGCCCGGGGGCGGCGGGGAACGCCTCTGCCAGCCGGGCGACCCCGCCCGGGTCCACGCGCCGGCCGTGGCTGGCGATGGCTACCTGGCGGACGTTGACCAGGTAGTCGTCTTGGTGGTCATCAGGCGCGCTCACCACGTCGACCGGGATCGTGACCGGAGGCGGCGGCTGGGTGAGCATCTCCCCGTCCGACAGCAGGAGCAGGCGGCTGGACGCCGCGGCGCCGAGCCGGGTGATCTCCGCGACTGCGCCGGCGAGCGCGCCCGCCATCCCCTGCGAGGAGAACCCGGCGGGCCGGACCGCCGCGATGCTGGAGATCGCCAGGGAGCGCCGGGACGCCGGGGCGAGCACAAGGCGCCAGCCATCGCCGAAGGTGATCAGCCCCACCTCGGCACCCGGCGGCAGCGCCCGGACGTAGGCTGTGGCCTCGCGCCGCTCCGATGCCAGCCGGGCGGCCGGCGGCGAGATGTTCGTGTCGATCAGCACGATCGCGACCCGCGGCGCCCGGGCGGCGTGCACGGCCAGGACGGCGCGCGCGGCCCGGGCCGCCGGCTCGGCGAACCGGAACGCGAGTACGGCGGCGCCCGGAACGGCGAGCCCCAGGGCCACGGTGACCGCGGCGGCCGCCCGGGCCGCGGGCGCCCGGCGGGCCCGGCTCACCGCCCGCCCCACGTGCCGGTGATCGACCTGCGTTCGGCCGGCCCGAGCACCGACGAGGGCACGTGGACGCCGCGGTCGGCCAGGGTCTCGAGGAACCGCGGGCGCAGCCCGGTGGCGCGGAGCGTCCCGCGGTACCGGCCTTCCTCGTCCACGCCCGCCCGGAAATCGAAGGCGAACACGTCGAGCAGCGTGATCACATCGCCCTCCATGCCGTCGACCTCGGCGATGTGCGTGATCCGCCTGCTGCCGTCCTTGAGCCTGGCCTGGTGGATGATCAGGTTGATGGCCGAGGACATCTGCTCCCGGATCGCGCGCTGGGGCAGGTCCATCTCGGCCATCAGCACCATCGTCTCCAGCCGCGCCAGCGAGTCCCGGGGCGAGTTCGAGTGCAGGGTCGTCAGCGAGCCGTCGTGGCCGGTATTCATCGCCTGGAGCATGTCGAGCGCCGCGCCGTCGCGGACTTCGCCGATGATGATGCGGTCGGGGCGCATCCGCAGCGAGTTCCGCACCAGGTCCCGGACGGTGATCCGGCCGGCGCCCTCCAGCCCCGGGGGCCTGGACTCCATCCGGAGCACGTGCTCCTGGCGCAGCTGCAGCTCCGCGGCGTCCTCGATGGTGACGATCCGCTCGTCCGCGGGCACGAAGGACGACAGCACGTTCAGCGTTGTCGTCTTCCCCGAGCCGGTGCCGCCGCCGATCAGGATGTTGAGCCGGCCGCGCACGCAGGCGGCGAGCAGGTCGGCGACCTCGGGGGTCAGGGTGCCGAACGCGATGAGGTCTTCGACGGTGAACGGGTCGGCGGCGAACTTCCTGATCGTCAGCAGCGAGCCGTCGAGCGCGATCGGCGGGATGACCGCGTTGACGCGGCTGCCGTCGGGAAGCCGGGCGTCCACCATGGGGCTCGACTCGTCCACCCGCCGGCCGACCCTCGCCACGATCTTGTCGATGGTGCGGCGCAGGTGCGCCTCGTCCGCGAAGGCCGCCGCGACCGGATAGAGGCGGCCACCGCGCTCGACGTAGATCTGGTCGTGGCCGTTGACCATGATCTCCGAGATCTCCGGGTCCCGCAGGTACGGCTCGAGCGGGCCGTGCCCGAGGACCTCGTCCGCCACCTCCTGGGCGATCCTGGCCCGGTCGGCGACCGTGAGCGGGGTCTCGTCGCGCTGCAGCACCGCCTGCAGGGTCTGGGTGACCTGCACCTCCAGCTCGTGCTGGTCGAGGTGGGCATCGTAGAGCTTGGGGCCGAGGACCTCGAGCAGGCCCTCGTGGACGCTGCGCTTCAGGGCGGCGAACGGGTCAGCGGGCCGGCGCCGGTGAGCGCCGGGCAGCTCTCGCGCGGCTTGGGTCGCCGGCGGCATCCGCTGCGCCAGCCGGTCCGACAAGCTCATGCCATCCGCCTCCTGCCACGCGCCCTTCCGCGGCTGCGGCTGACCGCGGCCGGGTCCCCGGCCGCGGTCAGCCGCAGCCGCGCGAACTTGCCGATGGCCTGGCTGACCGGGTGCCCCGGATGCGAGAGCGCCAGCGGCTCGCCCCGATTGACCGAGACCGGCACGTCCCGGCTTGACGGGATGTGGGCGGCGACCGGCCAGCGCACCACCCGCTCCACGTCGTCCAGGCCCAGCCCGACCTTCGAGTCCGCCCGGTTGAGCACCACCGAGCGGATCTGCCTCGGGTACGAGAGCAGGTCGAGCATGTCGAGAGTGATCCGCAGGTTCTTCAGCGCGGGCACGTCGGGGGTGGTGAGCAGCACGTGGTGGGCCGAGGCGTCCATCGCGGTCAGCACATGCTCGCTGAACTGGGCGGGAGTGTCGACGATCACGTAGTCAAACAGCCCGCGCAGCACGCCCAGCAGCTCGGTGACCAGGGACGGCGGGATCTTCTCCGCGTCGCCGGGAGTCACCGGCGCCAGCAGCACGTCGAGGTTGGGCCGGTAGCGGGTGAGCAGCGACGAAGCGCCCGTCCGGTCCAGGTGGCCGGCCATCGGCAGGGCGTCCACGACCGTCCGCGCTGGCTCCAGCTGGACGCTGATCGCGACATCGCCGAACGCGAGGTCCAGGTCGACCACGCACACTCGCAGGCCGGCGTCCCGCGCGAGCGCGACCCCGAGGTTGATGGCGAAGGTGGTCTTGCCGCAGCCGCCCTTGGCGGCGAACACCGTGACCACCTGGCCGTCCCGGCCCGGCGGGGCCGGCGCGTCGGGGCCGGCCGCGCCGATCAGCCGCCTTGACACCTCGCCGGAGCGCTGGCAGGCGGCGGCCAGCGCCATCGGGTCGTCCGCGGGGACCACCTCGCGCACGCCGGCGCGCAGCGCGTGGGTGAGCAGCGCCACGTCCACCTGGTCCCTGGCCAGGATGACCCCCACGGCAGGCCGGTGCAAGCGCAGCGTCGAGGCGAAGGCCAGCGCGTCACCGATCGGGGCGTCCGGGCCGATCACCACGAGCGTCTCGGCGGGATCCTCCTCGACCATGCGGGCCGCGTCCTGCAGGGTGCCGGCCTCCCGCACCTGGCCGCCGATCGACGGGGCGAGCACTCCGGCGGCGGCCTGCCCGCAGAGGATGGGCATGGGTCTTCCTTACTTGAACGGCGGGAACAGCGGGACGATGCGGTGGTCCGGGCCGGTCACCGAGGACTGGCCGAGCAGGGCGAGGTAGGGCAGCCCGGATTCCACCAGGGTGATGACCCGCTCGGCGTCGGACTGGTCCACGGCGAGGGTCACCAGCACGGTGCCGTTCGCGCTCGGGGCGCCCTGGCTCGCGCTGGAGAAGGCCGCGCTGGCCGGCGAGGAGCCCGAGGGGGACGCGGGTGCCTGCCCGATCGCCAGGACCGTCACCTTGGGGAGCACGATCCTGGTGTAGACCTGGCCCCTGGCCCCGGCCTGACCAGTGGCGCCGCCGC
This sequence comes from Actinomycetota bacterium, assembly GCA_021324595.1. Taxonomy (GTDB): domain Bacteria; phylum Actinomycetota; class Actinomycetes; order Streptosporangiales; family Streptosporangiaceae; genus Chersky-822. Next base: position 47,215 of record JAJPIV010000106.1, read on the forward strand.
ACGAGCCGTTCGCGCCGCCGCTGACGACCACGGTGTCGAAGACCGCCACCTGCGACCCGGGCGAGACGTAACCGGCGACCGCCTGCGGTACGCACAGGGCGATCGTCACCGCGATGTCCCCGGCGGGTATCGCGATGCCGCTGGCGGCGGCCGCGGCGGTCCCGAGCATGGGCCGCAGCAGCAGCTCGCCGGAGGGAATGTCCGCGCTCGCGACCAGGGCGGCCAGCCGGGGCGTGAGCGCGCGCACCGCGTCGGCGGGGACCGACCGGGCCGGCAGTTCCTGGCGTGACAGCATGCCGTCCCGCAACGCCGTGCCGGCCGGGGTGCCCGCGGGGATCCGCTGCGTCGCGACGAGCACGGCCACGGCGCGCTGCCCGGCGAGCGCCCGCTGGTCCGCCTGCCCGACGTAGAGCAGTACGGCGCCGGTGCCGAGCACCGCGAGCGCGATCGCCAGGATGATCGTCAGGATGCGACGGGTCAAGTGTCCTCTTCTCCGATCCGCTCGGTCCGACAGTGGCCCCTGCGCCGGCCAGCCGGTCAGCCGGTCAGCTTGAGCGTGTACGCGCCGAAGCCCGGGCCCGGGCCGATGCCGCCGACCGGGTCGATTCCCGGCGTGAAGTAGCCCTCGACGCACGGGGCGCTGGACAGGCAGAGCGTGTTGGCCGGACCGTAGCTCTTGGGCCCGAGGTTCCCGCCGCCCGGCAGGTTCGCGTAGCCGGTCACCACGAACCCGGCCAGGCCCATGATCGTGTAGGTGGCGTTGCTGCCCTGCCCGCTGGTGGCATCGAAGATCGGGATGAAGACGGTGACCGGCTTGCCCGCGTTGTAGGAGTCGATGTAGCTCTCCAGGGCCTGCTTGCACGCCGCGGACACGTTGTTGCCCGTGTTGTTGTACGTCGTGTCGGTCGACAGGTCGATGACCGCCGTGCAGACGGTGGAGCTGGTCGTCCGGAGCCAGTCGAAGCCGCCCGGCAGGTTGCTGCCCGCCGGCCCGCTGCACGGCTTGGCCTTTCCCTTGAGGTACACCGGGATCAGCGTGTCGAACTTGCCGCCGGTCAGGCTCTGCCAGTCGCAGTAGGAGATGGTCAGCGCCAGTGAGTTGCTCTGCGTGGACGCCCCCCACTCGACCTGGGCGCACGCGAACACCCTCGTGCCGTCGTAGTTCTGGTTGCCGAGCAGGGTCCGGGCGAAGACCGGGGGCAGCAGGCCGCCCGGGGAGCCGGTCGAGGTGTGCACATCGACGTAGTTCACCCCGGCCGGGTTGGCGGGGCAGTCGGTGATCGACCCCGTCGTCCCCGTCGCCGGCGAGCACGCCGGGAGCGCCAGCGGCTCCTGCGCGTCGTAGCCGCACACCGCGTCGACCGTGGCGCTGCCGCCGGTCAGCGCGGAGGCGTTGCCGTCGGCGAAGGACGCCGCGGTGCCGGTGCCGCTGGTGCTCGCGTCGCAGGTCGCCAGCACGCACGTCCTGGCGACGGCGAGGGCGCCCGCGTCGGCGCCGTTCTGCAGCTCGGCCCGGTTCTGGTAGACCTGGCCCACGTCGACGACGAGCGCGCCGACGCCGAGCAGGACGCCGCCGCCGATGAGCACGGCGACGAGCACGCCCGTCACGCCGCGCTCGTCGCGCCCGGACCCGCGGCGTGCGAGCCAGCGGATCAGGTCTCGCATGGCATGACCCCCCGCGCGGTCATGGTGACCGGCCCGCCGATCGCCGAGGCGCCGAAGAGCGTGGAGATCGCGGCGACCGGCGTGATGAAGGTGAACCTGTAGCTCACCTGGACATCCGCGTCGGCGGACGGCCCGGCACCGGGGGCGCAGGCCTGCGTTTCGGTCACGTCGCCCGCGGTCAGGCCGAGCCCGGTCGCCGCCGTGATCGTGCGCTGCACCACCGCCTGGGCGCTCTGGCCGAGCGCATCGAGCCGCGCCCCCTCCCTCGCCGCCTGGGTGAGCGTGATCTGCGCGTTGAGGGCGCGGCCGAAGTCGATGAGGCCGAAGACAATCAGCAGCAGCACCGGGAGCAGCAGCGCGAACTCGACGGCGGCCGCCCCGCGGTCACCCCCGGGCCCGTGGCCCGCGACGGCGGGCCGTGACCGCCCGGCCACGCGCCGCGTGGCCGTGGATGCGCATGGCCGTGTCATCCGCGCCGTCCGTCGGCGGTCACATGTTGGCGACGACGGTCGAGAACGCGTCGCTGACTTGCTGGCCGAGGATCGCCACCACCGCGATGATCACTGCGGCGATCAGCGCGACGATCAGGCCGTACTCCACGGCGGTCGCCCCGCGCTCGTCACGG
>JAJPIV010000015.1 GCA_021324595.1 Actinomycetota bacterium
AGCTCATCCAGGCGGCCGACTACGACGTGAAGAAGGCCGAGACCGGGATCATCTACATCGACGAGATCGACAAGATCGCCCGCAAGAGCGAGAACCCGTCGATCACCAGGGACGTCTCCGGCGAGGGCGTCCAGCAGGCCCTGCTGAAGATCCTGGAGGGCACCACCGCCTCGGTCCCGCCGCAGGGCGGGCGCAAGCACCCGCACCAGGAGTTCATCCAGATCGACACCACGAACGTGCTGTTCATCTGCGGCGGGTCGTTCTCCGGGCTGGAGAAGATCATCGAGCAGCGGGTGGGCCGCAGCGGGATGGGCTTCGGCGCGGTCCTGCGGGTCAAGACCGACCGGGCCAACGCCGACCTGTTCGCCGATGTCATGCCCGAGGACCTGCTCAAGTTCGGCATGATCCCCGAGTTCGTCGGCCGGCTCCCGGTGATCACCAGCGTGCACAACCTGGACCGCGAGGCACTCATCCGGATCCTCACCGAGCCGCGGAACGCGCTGGTGAAGCAGTACCGCAGGCTGTTCGAACTCGACGGGGTGGACCTGGAGCTCACCGAGGACGCGCTTGACGCCGTCGCCGATCAGGCGATCCTGCGCGGCACCGGGGCGCGGGGGCTGCGCGCCATCCTGGAGGAAGTCCTGCTCTCGGTCATGTACGAGGTGCCGAGCCGCAAGGACGTCGAACGGGTCGTCATCACCGCCGAGGCGGTGCTCCAGAACGTCAACCCCACCCTGGTGCCGAGGGACGTGGTGCGCCGCACGCCACGCGAGAAGTCGGCCTGACCGCCGGGGCCGGGCCGGCGCCGCGGGGCAGGGCCAGCGCCGCCGGGGCCAGCACTGACGGGGCTAGCACTGACGGGGCTAGCACTGACGGGGCTAGCACTGACGGGGGCTGCCTTAGCTAGCGCGGCTGTAGGTCTGCCCGCATCGCCACCAGGAACGCGGCCAGCTCGCTCACGCTCGTGTCCCGCGTCGGGGTGACCAGGATCGCGGTCGCGCGAGCCGTCGCCCAGCCGCAGAGCGCCACCTGGGTCCGGCTCAGGACGGCGACCGCGCACCGGGCTGCCCCCCCGCCCGGGCCGGGGTCGACCCGCCAGGAGTTCAGCCGGGAAGACCCGCCGATGCCGTCGAGCAGGCGCACCGCCGTGGCGGCGGGCTGGGCAGGGGAGCGCGCGGGCAGGTTGTAGCCGAGGTACAGCACCCAGGCGGTGGTCCCGGTCACCGGGTCGGCGCGGCCGGGCTCGCCGTACAGGGCGGCGGGGTGGGGGCCGGCAGCGCCGGGCAGCAGCGCGGCGAACCGCTGCCGGGCGGTGGCGATGACCTGCAGGATGCTCGGATTGGTGATCGTGCGGTAGCGGCGGGGCAGGCCCCCGGCCACGGCCGGCGCCGGTCGGATGAGCGACCCCGGCCGCGCGCTGGCGGGCGCCGCCGGCGCGGGGACTGCGGGCGCCCACGCCGAGACGGGCGCCGGATGCTCAGCGGCGGCGAGCCAGACCCGCGCCAGGCGGATGGTCACGCTGGTGAGCGCCACCGCGGCGAGCGCGAGGAGGGCGAGGATCACGGTCGACGGGCCGGCGCTCATCGGCCGGGGAACGCTCGCCGGGGGCCGCGCCGGGGAAGGAGCGGCCAGGCGCTGCGGGCCTGGCGGCCGCAGGAGCGCCGGCCGGCCGGTCACCGTCGTCGCGCCGGCCGGCGAGTGCGACGCGGGCGGGCCGCCGCCGGCCCGCGCGCTGACCCGCGCGCCCGGCGGGCCTGGGTCGGAGATCAGCCGTCCTGCGGTGGCCACGGCCAGGGCCGGGGCCTGGCCGGCGTCGCCGCCCCCCCCGGCAGCCTCAGGCCCGCCGCCCCGCCCGGCAGCCTCAGGCCCGCCGCCCCCCCCGGCAGCCTCCGGCCCGCCGCCCCGCCCGGCAGCCTCAGCCGGCCCGGCCCCGGGGGCTCCGGCGCTCCCGCCGGCTCGCGGGTCCGCACCCGCCTCTTCCTGCTCGGCGGCACCCGCGGACGGCCCGCCCGCCCCGGGCACGGCGGCCGGCCCCGCGCTCCGGCCGCGGCTGGCGATCGATGGCCTGGTCACGGATCAATCTCCCCTGACCTCGCAAGGTGCGGTCAACCGGCACCGATGAGCACATAGCTCGGCAACGCAATGGCTACGATGATATGCCTCGAATGCGACAGGCGGGACGAGGCCCGCGGGCACGTGCGGGCACGGCCGCCCGCGCGCGCCCCTAGACTCTGCTGACGTGACCAACGCTGATCACCGCGCTCCCGGCCGCGCCGCCGGGGCGGCGGAGCCCGGGCGGCGCCAGCTCCCGCCCCAGTACCTGCCCGGCGAGGTCGAGTCCCGCCTCTACCAGGGCTGGGTGGACGCCGGCTACTTCACGGCCGATGCGCGGTCGGACGCGCCCGCGTTCACGATCATGATCCCGCCCCCGAACGTCACCGGCTCGCTGCACATCGGCCACGCCCTCGACCACACGCTCATCGACACGCTGGTGCGGCGGCGCAGGATGCAGGGGTACAACACGCTCTGGCTGCCCGGCACCGACCACGCGGGCATCGCCACCCAGAACGTCGTCGAGCGCGAGCTCGCCAAGGAGGGCCTATCCCGTCACGACCTCGGCCGCGAGGCGTTCGTGGAGCGCGTCTGGCAATGGAAGCACGAGTACGGCGGCAAGATCCTCGCCCAGATGCGCCGGCTCGGCGATAGCGTGGACTGGACCCGCGAGCGGTTCACGATGGACGCGGGGCTCTCCCGCGCGGTCCAGACGATCTTCAAGCGCCTCTACGACGACGGGCTGATCTACCGGGCCGAGCGGATCATCAACTGGTGCCCGCGGTGCATGACCGCGCTGTCCGACATCGAGGTCGACCACAGCGAGGACGAGGGCGAGCTGGTCAGCATCCGGTACGGCGAGGGCGATGGCGCGATCGTGGTCGCCACCACCCGGGCCGAGACGATGCTCGGCGACACCGCGGTCGCGGTCCACCCGGACGATCCCCGCTACGCCCACCTGGTCGGCCGGACCGTCGAGCTGCCGCTCACCGGCCGGGTCATCCCGGTGGTCGCCGACCCGCACGTCGACCCGGAGTTCGGCACCGGGGCGGTGAAGGTCACGCCCGCCCACGACCCCGACGACTTCGAGATCGGCCGCCGCCACGAGCTGCCCGCCATCACGATCATGGACGAGCGCGGCGTGATCACCGCTCCCGGGCCGTTCGAGGGCCTGGACCGGTTCGAGGCGCGGCCCGCGGTCCTGGCGGCGCTGCGCGCGGAGGGCCGGGTCGTCGCGGAGGTCCGGCCCTACGTGCACGCAGTCGGCCATTGCGGCCGGTGCGGCACCACCGTCGAGCCTCGCCTGTCGCTGCAGTGGTTCGTCAAGGTGGGCCCGCTCGCCAAGCCGGCCGGGGACGCCGTGCGGGACGGCCGGGTGCGGATCTACCCGCCGCAGCTGGCCGCCCGCTACTTCGACTGGGTGGACGACATGCACGACTGGTGCATCAGCCGCCAGCTGTGGTGGGGGCACCGGATCCCGGTCTGGTACGGCCCGGAGGGGCAGGTCCGCTGCGTCGGGCCGGACGAGGAGCCGCCCGGGCCGGGCGACGGCTGGACGCAGGACCCGGACGTGCTCGACACCTGGTTCTCCTCGGCGCTGTGGCCGTTCTCCACCCTGGGCTGGCCGGACGACACCCCCGACCTGCGCGCCTTCTACCCCACGTCCGTGCTGGTCACCGGCTACGACATCCTGTTCTTCTGGGTCGCCCGGATGATGCTGTTCGGCCTGTACGCGATGTCCGGCGCCGGCCCGGAGGGAGCGGTGCCGTTCCGCCAGGTGGCGCTGCACGGCCTGGTGCGCGACCAGTTCGGCAAGAAGATGAGCAAGTCCCGCGGGAACACGGTCGACCCGCTGGACTGGATCTCCAGGTTCGGCGCCGACGCGACCAGGTTCACCCTGGCCAGGGGGGCGAGCCCGGGCGGGGACGTGGCGCTGAGCGAGGAGTGGGTGGCCGGCGCCCGCAACTTCTGCAACAAGCTGTGGAACGCGACCCGGTTCGCGCTGATGAACGGGGCGCTCCCGGGCCAGCCTCCCGGCGCCGGCGAGCGGCGGTCGCTGAGCGCGGCCGACCGCTGGATCCTGTCCCGCCTGGCCGCCGTGACCGCCGAGGTGGACGCGCTGCTGGAGGAGTTCGAGTTCGCCAAGGCGTGCGAGGCGCTCTACCACTTCGCCTGGGACGAGCTCTGCGACTGGTACGTGGAGCTGGCCAAGGTGACGCTGCACTCGGGCGACGAGCCCGCCGCGGCGCGCACCCGGCGGGTCCTCGGCCACGTGCTCGACGAGCTGCTCAGGCTCATCCACCCGGTCATGCCGTTCGTCACCGAGGAGCTGTGGCGCGCGCTCACCGGCGGCGAGTCGGTGATGGTCGCGCCGTGGCCCGGCGGCGGGCTGGTGGGCGCCCAGGCGGCCCGCGCAGCGGGGCGGGAGGCGGCGGTCGCCGACCCGGCGGCGCAGGCCGAGATCGAGTCGCTGATGCGGCTGGTCACCGCGGTCCGGCGGTTCCGCGCCGACCAGGGCCTGCGCCCCTCGCAGCAGGTCCCGGCCGTGCTCTCCGGCATCGCCGCCACCCCGCTGGCCGGCCACGAGGCGGCGATCCGGGCGCTGCTGCGGCTCGCTGAACCGCCGCCCGGCTTCTCGCCGAGCGGGACCGTCGAGGCCGAGGGCGTCACCGTCCACCTGGACACCTCAGGGGGCATCGACGTGGCGGCCGAGCGGCGCCGGCTCGCCAAGGAGCTCGCGGCGGCCAGGGCCGACGCCGAGGCCACCGAGCGCAAGCTCGCCAACCCGTCATTCCTCGGCAAGGCGCCGCCGCAGGTGGTGGCCAGGAGCCGGGAGCGGCTGGCCGCGGCCCGCGCCGAGATGGCCAGGCTCGCCAGCCGGCTTGCCGCCCTGGGAGACGGGCCCGCATGACCAGCTGGTGCGCGCGGGCGCGGCCGTGACCGGCGACCCGGCGGCCGAGCTGCGCGAGGTCGAGCGGCGGATCCTGGCCCGGCGGCCCGAGCACTCCATCCACCCCACGCTCGACCGGGTCCGGGAGCTGACCCGGCTGCTCGGCGACCCGCAGCGGGCCTGCCCGGTGATCCACATCACCGGGACCAACGGCAAGACCTCGACCGCGCGGATGACCGAGACGCTGCTGCGCGCCCGGGGGCTGCGCACCGGGCTGTTCACCAGCCCGCACCTGGTCAGCATGCGGGAGCGGATCTGCGTGGACGGCGAGCCGGTCAGCGCCGAGCGGTTCGCCGGGGCCTACCGGGAGGTCGAGCCCTACCTCGACCTGGTGGACGCCGCTCAGCCCGTCCGGCTGTCCTTCTTCGAGGTGCTCACCGGCATGGCGTTCGCCGTGTTCGCCGACACGCCGGTCGACGTCGCGGTGATCGAGGTCGGCATGGGGGGCACCTGGGACTCCACTAACGTCGCGGACGGGGCGGTCGCGGTGATCACGCCCGTCTCCCTCGACCACGCCCAGTACCTCGGCGACACGGTCGCCAAGATCGCCGCGGACAAGGCGGGCATCATCAAGCCCGGGGCGACCGCGGTGATCGCCCGGCAGCCCCCGGACGCGCAGGATGCCCTGCTGCGGCGGGCCGCCCAGGTGGGGGCGAGCGTGGCGCGGGAGGGCACCGACTTCGACGTGACCAGCCGTGACCTGGCCGTCGGGGGACAGCGGCTGGCGATCCGCGGGCTGCTCGGCGAGTACCGCGACCTGTACCTGCCCCTGTTCGGCGCCCACCAGGCCGGCAATGCCGCCTGCGCCCTCGCCGCCGTGGAGGCGTTCTCCGGCGCGCTGGCACGGCCCGAGCCCGGCGCCCCCGCGTCGCCGGCCGGACGCCCGCCGGCCCTGGACGGCCAGCTGGTGGCGGACGCGTTCGCCGCGATGTCCTCGCCAGGGCGGCTGGAAGTGGTCCGGCGCCGTCCGCTGGTGCTGGTCGACGCGGCCCACAACCCGGCCGGCATGGCGACGACGGTCGCGGCCGTGCGGGAGTCGTTCGGCGCCGCGGAGGTGATCGCGGTGCTCGCGGTGAGCGCCGACAAGGACGTGGCGGGGATCCTGCGGGAGCTGGAGCCGGCTGCCGCCGCCGTCGTCGCCACCGGGAACTCCTCGGAGCGCTCGATGCCCGCGGCGGGCCTCGCCGAGCTGGCCAGGCAGGTTTTCGGGCCGGACCGGGTGCATGCGGCCGCCCGGCTGGACGACGCGATCGAGGTCGCCACCGGGCTGGCCGGCGCCGCCCTGGCGCCGGGCGCGATCGTGCTCGTCACCGGGTCGGTGGTCACCGCCGGCGACGCCCGGATGCTGCTCGCCGGCGCCGGCCCGGCGGGGAGCCCGCGGTGAGCCGGCTCAGCGCGACCGTGCTGCTGCTCGAGGCGGTGGTGATCGCGCTCACGATCCTGCCCGCCGTCAAGCTCGAGCACGTCGCCCCGTCCGCGGCGGGCCTCGCCGCCGGCCTGGCCGTGGCCGCCGCCATCGCCCTCGCCGCCGTGGCCAGGCGGCACCTCGCCGTCACGCTGGCCGGCGGGAGCGTGCTGCAGGCGCTGGTGATCGCCTCGGGAATCGTGCTGCCCGCGATGTATGTCCTTGGCGGAATTTTTGCCCTGCTCTGGGTGACCGGGATCTGGCTCGGTCATCACGTGGAAAGCCAGCAGTAAAGAGCCGGCCCGATCCCTCGGCTCGTCATCTTTCTCCGTACCCGGTGGAGAGGTACCCGCTGGCGGCGGGTAGGCTCATTAACTGCGGAATGCCGGAGCCCGTTTCCGATGAAATGTGGATCGAACCTGGCTGAATGCAGGCGAGACGGGCACACGCTTGACCTTGGGGACGCAGATGAGCAACGCGCTGGCCTTCCTGGGCCGTGACATGGCGGTCGACCTCGGCACCGCCAACACTCTGGTGTACGTCAGGGGCCGCGGGATCGTGCTGAACGAACCGTCGGTGGTGGCGCTCAACACCAATACCGGGCAAATCGTGGCCGTCGGCCTCGAAGCCAAGCGGATGATCGGCCGGACGCCCGGGAACATCATCGCGGTCCGCCCGCTGAAGGACGGCGTGATCGCAGACTTCGACGTAACCGAGCGGATGCTGCGGTATTTCATCCAGAAGGTGCACAGGCGGGCTGGCCTGGCCAAGCCGAGGATCGTCATCGCCGTGCCGAGCGGCATCACCGGGGTCGAGCAGAGCGCGGTCAAGGAGGCCGGCCATCAGGCCGGCGCGCGGCGGGTCTACATCATCGAGGAGCCGATGGCCGCGGCGATCGGCGCGGGGCTGCCGGTCAACGAGCCGACCGGGAACATGGTCGTGGACATCGGCGGCGGGACCACCGAGGTGGCCGTGATCTCCCTCGGCGGCATCGTGACCGCGCAGTCGATCAGGGTCGGCGGCGACGAGCTGGACCAGGCGATCATCAACTTCGCCAAGAAGGAGCACTCGCTGACGCTCGGCGAGCGGACCGCCGAGGAGATCAAGATCGCCCTGGGATCGGCGTTCCCCGCGCAGGACGAGCCCAGCGCGGAGATACGCGGCCGGGACCTGATCAGCGGGCTGCCGAAGACCGTGGTGATCTCGGCCGCCGAGGTGCGTAACGCGATCTCCGAGCCGCTGACGCTGATCATCGACGCGGTGCGGACCACGCTGGACAAGTGCCCGCCGGAGCTGGCGGGGGACGTGATGGACCGCGGGATCGCGCTCACCGGCGGCGGGGCCCTGCTGCGCGGCCTCGACCAGCGGCTGCGCGAGGACACCGGGATGCCGATCCACCTCGCCGACCAGCCGCTCGACTCGGTCGCCCTCGGCACCGGCAAGTGCGTGGAGGACTTCGACACGCTCCGCCAGGTGCTGGTTCCCGAGGCGCGCCGCTGAGGGGGCGGGCTATGCGTCACGCGCGGCGGTCCAGGCATCTGCTCGGCGCGGCCATCGCGGTCGCGCTGGCACTGATCGCGATGAGCGGCCCGGGCGGCTCATCCCCGCTCGTCCGGATGCTGCGGGAGGCTGCGGGCTCGGTGGCGGGCGGAGCCGAGCGGCTCGCCGCCACCGTCACCGGGCCGATCGGGAGGTTCTTCGGGCCGGGCCTGCCCGGCGCGGCCGGGCACGGGGCCGCGGCGGCGCTGGAACGCCAGGTCATCAGGCTGCGGGCGCAGCTGAGCGCGGCCGAGCTGACCAGGGCAGAGTACCTCGGGCTCCGCCGGGTGCTCGGGCTCGCCGGAGCCGGGGGGTACCGGGTCGTCGTCGCGTCGGTGATCGCGTTCGGCCAGGGCGGCCAGCAGACGGTGACCATCGACGCGGGCACTGCGGACGGGGTCCGCGCGCAGCAGACCGTCATCGACGGGAACGGCCTGGTCGGGCAGGTCATCGCGGCCAGCCCCGGCACGAGCACGGTGCTCCTGGTCAGCGCTCCGGGCTCGGTGGCCGGCGTCCGGCTCGCCCCCGGCGGCCAGCTCGGCTGGGTGACCGGCCAGGGCGGGGCCGCCGGCGGGGGGCTGCTCAGCCTCCAGGTGCTCGACCCGTCAGCGGCGCTGGCGCCGGGCGAGCAGCTGGTCACCGCCGCGTCGCTGCGTGACCGGCCGTTCGTCCCCGGCATCCCGGTCGGCGTGATCGCCGCGGTCCGGGGCCGCGCGGGCGCGCTGACCGCCAGGGCGCTGGTCCGCCCGTACGCGGACCTCGGGGCGCTGGACATCGTCGGCGTGGTGACCGGGCCGCCGCCGCGCGACCCGCGGTTCGCGATGCTGCCCGGGCGGGGAAGGCGGGGCTGAGGTGGCGCACCCGCCGCGGTTCGGGCAGGGGGCCCGGCGATGAAGCGGGCCGCCGCGGCTGGCGCGGCCCTGGCCCTCGCGCTGCTGGTCCAGCTCACGCTCGTCAACGGCCTGCGGTTGCCGGGCGGCGGCGCGCCCGACCTCGTCCTGCTCACGGTCAGCGCGATCGGCCTGGTGGGCGGGGAACGGCCCGGGCTCGCCGCCGGGTTCTGCGCCGGGCTCGCCCTCGACCTGGCGCCGCCGGCCAGCGGGCCGGCCGGCCAGTGGACGCTCGTGCTCAGCCTCGCCGGGTACTGGTGCGGTCGCATGGCATTCACCGCGCGCCGCTCGTCGCTGCTCGCGCTGGCAGTAGCCGCCGTGGCAGCCGCGACGGGGGAGGCCGCCAGCGCCGGGCTTGCCCTGGCGCTCGGCTCACCCGGCACCGGCCCGGCCGCCCTCGCCGGAGCGCTCCCCTGGTCGGTCTTCGACGACCTGGCCGTCGGCCCGCTGGTCCTGCTGGCAGCGGTCCGGGTCGGCGCGCTGCTCGGCGTGCCCCTCGGCCGGGACGACGATTCGCCTGCGCGTGCGCCCGCCGACGGTGCGGCGCCGTCCGGCCTGGAGGCGGCCTGGCCCGCCGGCCCGGGCCGCCGGTACGGGTGGCTGCCCGCCATCGCCGCCGGGGGCTGGATCGCCGGCGGCGCGCCCGGTAACGCCGTCCGGCCGGGGGAGGTCGGCTGGCTGTCCGGACCGGCAGCCTCGCGCCGGGCGAGACGGCGACGTGCCCGCACTGCCGCCGCGCTGGCCGGGGTGGCGCCGCGCGGGCGCCGGGTGCGGGTGGGCGGCCGCCCGGGCGCCGGCTGGGCGGCTCGCGCGGCCTTCGCCGGGATCGGCGGGGCCGCGGGCGCGTGGAGTTCCGCGGCCGCGCCCGGCGCGGAGCGGCACGGGCCGGACGGGCACGGGCTCCGCGGGCCGGGCGTGCCCCGGATCGCGTTCCGGCCCGGCCCGGGAGGCCCGCTCGGGCGTGGCGTCACGGGCGTCGCCGGCCCGGGCGGGGGCGGGGATCTTTCGCCCAGGCGCGGGCGCCGCGTCCCGCGCATCGCCTTCGGCGCCGCGGCCACGTCCCCGATCCTCCGGAAGGCCGGGAGGAGTGCCCGCGTGGCGCCGGGCGGTGCCGGGCCGGGCGGGCGGCGGGCGCCGCGGATCGCGTTCGGGCCGGGCCGCCCCGGCAGCCTGCCGGCCCGCCTGGTCCGCCGCTGCCGTGCGCCGCGGACCGGGGCCGGCTCCCGCGGGCTGGCGGCGGCCCTGGCGCGGCCGGCTCGCGGGATCGGGCCAGCGGCACCTGACCTGATGCGGCGGCGGTGCGTCCCCAGGATCGCGTTCGGCTCCGGCCGGCTGCCCCGCGGCCTGCGGACCAGCCCGGGGCGGCCTGCGGCACCGCGCTTCCACGGCACCTCCGCCCGGTTCGCGGCCGGTCCCTGGCTGGCCGCCTCAGGTGCCCGCGCCGCCGACTGGGCCGGGCAGGCCCGCGGCCATGGCGGGCGGGGCAAGCAGCCGCGGTTCCGGTCCGCCGCCGGGCCGGGGCCGGCCCGGCGGGGGAGCCGGCCGCGGGCCGCGGTGCTGCGCTCCCGCCGCCCGCGGTGGCTGCCGTGGTTGCGACGGCCCGGCGACCGGTCCGCGGTGTGGCGGATCGGCGGAAGGAGGATGAGTCAACTGCGATGATCCCGGCATCACGGCGACGCCTTGTCGCGCTCTGCCTGGCGATCGCGGCGCTGTTCGCGACCCTCGCGGTCCGGGTCTGGTACCTGCAGGTCAGGTCCGGGTCCCAGTACGTCGCCCTGGCAACGTCGGAACGGGTCCGCGAGGTGATCGAGCCGGCCGTGCGCGGCCCGATCGTGGATGACACCGGCCAGCCGATCGTGGCCAGCCGCCCGGCCCTGGTGATCTCGGTGAGCCTGCCCGCGCTGTGGGCCCAGCCCGGCGGCGGCGCGGCGGTGCTCGGCAGGCTCGCCCGGCTGCTCCACGTCGGCGCGGCCGCGCTGCGGCGAGAGGTGCGCGTGTGCACGGCGACGGTGGGCAGGCCGTGCTGGCCGGGCTCGCCCTACCAGCCCGTCCCGGTCGCCCAGCACGTCCCGGCGCGCATCGCGCTTCAGGTTATGGAGGATCAGCGGCTCTATCCCGGCGTGACCGCGGCCGTCCAGCCGGTGACCTGGTACCGGCAGCCGGTCGCCACCGACCTGGCGCAGGTTGTCGGCTACCTGCAGCCGATCACCGCGGGCCAGCAGCGCAGCGAGGGCCTGCCGGTGACCGGGTTCGCGGGGGTGGACCTGGCCGGCCAGGCCGGCCTGGAGGCCGAGTACGACCGCCAGCTGCGCGGCGTGCCGGGCAGCAGGGAGCTCGCCGTGGACGCGGCCGGCCAGGTGACGGGCACCGTGGCGAGCGTCCCGCCCCGGCCCGGCGACTACCTGGTCACCAGCATCAACTCCGCCGTCCAGGTGGACGCCGAGCAGGCTCTGGCGGCGGCCATACGGCAGGGCCAGGCCGCCGGGAACCCGGCGCACGAGGGCGGCGCGGCGGTGGTGATGACCACGACCGGCCGGGTGGTCGCGATGGCGAGCTACCCGACCTACGACCCGCGGGTGTGGGACGGCGGGATCTCGCAGGCCGAGTTCCGGCGCCTGTTCGGCGTCGCCGGCGGCGAGCCCATCCTCAACCGGGCCACCCAGGGCCAGTACGCCCCGGGCTCCACCTGGAAGGTGACCTCCGTGGCGGCGGCGGTCGCCGCGGGCTACCCGCTGCACGGCAGCTACAACTGCCCGGCGGCGGTCACGATCGGCGGCCATTCGTACATCAACGACGGCAACCCCTCCCTCGGCCCGATGAGCCTCCGCCAGGCGCTGGTCATCTCCTGCGACACCGTCTTCTACGAGCTGGCGTACCAGATCTTCCGGCACGACCATCCGGGCGCGAACGTCGTCACCTCCCCCGGCGCCCCCCCGCAGGAGATGCAGAAGATGGAGGTCGCCTGGGGGTTCGGCCGGCCCACCGGCGTGGACCTGCCCGCGGAGAGCCCGGGCAGCGTGCCGACCCGCCGGTGGCTGTACTACCTGTGGAAGGACAACGCCCATCGCGGCCAGGACTGGTGCAGGTACGGCCGCCAGAACGGCACCTACGTGCAGCGGGTCGAGTGGGACAACTGCCGGTACGGCAACATCTGGACCGGCGGGCAGGCGGCCATCGCGGCCATCGGCCAGGGATACGTGACGGTCACCCCGCTCCAGCTCGCCCGGGCCTACGCGGCGCTGGCCAACGGCGGCACGCTGTACAGCCCGCGGATCGGCGAGGCGCTGATCAGCCCGTCCGGCCGGGTGGTCCGCCGGATCACGCCCCCCGTGGCCGGGCATTTGCCGGTGGCCGGCTCCACCCTCGCCTACATCAGGAGCGCGCTCGCCGGCGTGGTGACCAGCGGGACCGCGGCGGGCACGTTCGCCGGCTTCCCGCTCCGCAAGGTCTGCGTGGCCGCCAAGACCGGCACCGCCCAGGTCGCGGGCGTCCAGTCGACCTCGGTGTTCGCCTCCTTCGCGCCGTGCGAGCACCCCCGGCTCGTGGTCGTGGTCATGATCCCCAACTCCGGGTACGGCGCCGACGTCTCCGGGCCGTGCGCCCGGCGGATCTGGGACGCGATCTTCGGCCTGGAGGGCCGCCGGGCGGCGCTTCCCGGCGGGGTGATCCCGGGGCTGCCCCGGCTGGACCGGGCAGGGCGGATGGTGCCGCCGCCGGGATTCGCGCCCGCGCCGGGCGGAACCGGGCATGGCAGGGCCGGGCACGGGCGCTCCGGGCCCGCGGGCAGGGCCGGCCGGCCGGGCCGTCACCGGTGAGCTGGGCCGGCCCCGCGCTGGGCCGCCGCGGCGGGGCGCCGGGGGCCGCGCTGCGGCGCGCCGGCGCCCGGGCCGCGCGCCGCCTGCTGGCGCGCGGCTCGGCACTGCGCCAGGCGGACTGGCTGCTGCTCGGCGCGGCGGGCGCGCTGAGCCTGCTCGGCACCCTGGTGATCTGGTCGGCCACCGGGCCGCTCCTGGCCCAGCAGGGCGCCAGCCAGGACACGTTCCTGCTCAAGCAGCTGCTCAACGTCGCACTCGGGCTGATCCTGATGCTGGTCGTCGCGTCCATGGACCCGCGCCGGATCCGGCTCTACGCCCCGCTGCTGTACGGCCTGTCCTGCCTTGGCCTGCTGGCGGTGCTCACTCCCGCGGGCAGCGTGGTGAACGGCGCGAGGTCGTGGATCTCGGTCGGCGGCGGCTTCCAGGTCGAGCCGTCGGAGTACGCCAAGCTGTCGGTGATCGTGCTCGGCGCGATGATCCTGTCCGACCTTGCGCCCGGCCGGGCCAGGCCAGGAGCCAGGCCGGTCGCGCTGGCCGCGGGCCTGGCCGCGGTCCCGATCGCCCTGGTGGCCGCCGAGCCGAGCCTCGGCGTGACGATCGTGCTGCTGCTGCTGGTCGTCGGCCAGGTGGTGCTGTCCGGGGTCCGGCTGCGCTGGCTGGCAGGGATGGCCGCTGCCGCCGGGCTCGGCGTCGCCGGCGTGCTCAGGCTGCACCTGCTCAAGGCGTACCAGGCGAGCAGGCTCACCTCGTTCCTCAACCCGGCCGCCGACCCGCGCGGCACGGGGTACAGCGCGGCGCAGGCGAAGATCGCGATCGGGTCGGGAGGCCTGCACGGCACCGGGTTGTTCCACAGCCAGCTCATCGCCGGGAACTTCGTGCCCGAGCAGCAGACCGACTTCATCTTCGCGGTCGTCGGCAACGAGCTCGGGTTCATCGGCTCGCTGGCCGTCATCGGCCTGCTCGCGCTGCTGCTGGTGCGGGCGCTGCGGATCGCCGCCCGGGCGCAGGACCAGTTCGGCATGCTCGTGGCCGCCGGGGTCGCGATCTGGTTCGCCGTGCAGTCGTTCGTCAACATCGGCATGACGATCGGGATCATGCCGGTGACCGGGCTGCCGCTGCCGTTCGTCTCCTACGGCGGCTCGGCGATGTTCGCCGACATGATCGGGATCGGCCTGCTCCAGTCCGTCCATCGCCGCCGCTGCGTGTTCCGGGACTGAACGGGCCCCGGGCCGGCGTCAGCGATCCGGCGCGCCCGGCGGTGGTGGCACCCGGGCGGCCAGGGCCAGCGGCTCGTGCTCGGCCCGCCCGGCCGCCGGCGGCCGGCCGGGCCGCCGCGCGGCGATCCGCCACGCGGCCGCGCCGAGCGCCAGCACGGCCAGGGACGCGCCGAGCGGAGCCGTCCCGACGCCCACGTACTTCAGCCCCGTGGCCAGCATCACGGCCGTGAGGGCCGGGCGGATGAAGCGGTCGGGTGCCCTGGAGGACAGGAGCGAGCCGAGCAGCGCGGCGGGAACGCTCCCGAGCGCGACGGAGACGGTGACGGCGAGCTCCACGCGCCCGAAGGCGAGGGCGCCGAGCGCGGCCGCCGCCGAGAGCGGAACGGCCTGCGCCAGGTCGGTGCCGACGAGCTGGCTCGCGCCGAGCGCCGGGTAGGCGAAGAGCAGCAGCACGATCATCAGGGAGCCCGCGCCGACCGACGTCATCCCGACGAGCAGCCCCCCGAGCGCGCCGATCGCGACGGTCACCGCCGGCCGCACGGCGACCTGGCCGACGGCCGCCTTCCCGCGCCGCCCCGGCCTGCGGCCGAGCACCCCCCTGACGATCATCGCGGCCGCGCCGGCGATCAGGGCCGCCCCGAGCACGGCCTCCACGTCGCGCTGGTCCGCGGCCCGCCCGCCGAGCAGCCGCAGGACGTACGCGCCGGCGACGGCCATCGGCACCGAGCCGAGCGCCATCCAGCCCGCCAGGCGCAGGTTCACCGTGCCCCTGCGCAGGTGAACGAGCGCGCCAGCCGGCCGCATGAGCACGGCGGCGACCAGGTCGCTGGAGATCGCCGCGGCGGGACGCACGCCGAACAGTAGGATCAGCATCGGCGTCATCAGCGCGCCGCCGCCCGCCCCGGTGAGGCCGACGAGCAGGCCCACGATCGCGCTGCCGAACACGACGAGCGGCTCGATGTGCATCGCCTTCAGTCCAGATTCGGTGCCCGCCTGCCGGGAGGGCAGTAAATTCCTATAATTTCGATCAACATACTAGCTACATCCGCCGCGAGCAAGCGGGCGGGCACGCCCCGCCGGATGGCGCGGGCGCGAGGCCGGCCGCCCGGCGGCGCCGGGAGCACCCCGTGCTGGCCGCCTGGTACCCGGGCGGCGACCTGGCCCGCCCGGCGGCGCCGGGAGCACCCCGGCGGCCTGCCGGCCCGACCTGCCCGCCGGGGACCGGTACGCTGTAGTGATGCCCGTGCAGTCGGTCTACCCCCGGCTCGAGACGCTGCTGCCGCTGGTCCGCAAGCCCGTCCAGTACGTCGGCGGCGAGATCAACAGCGTGGTCAAGGACTGGGACGCCGCCGACGTCCGCTGGGCGCTGATGTACCCGGACGCCTACGAGGTAGGCCTGCCCAACCAGGGCATCCAGATTCTTTACGAGGTGCTGAACGAGCGCGAGGGGGTGCTCGCCGAGCGCACCTACAGCGTCTGGCCGGACCTGGAGCGCCTGATGCGCGCCCACGGCGTCCCGCAGTTCACCGTGGACGCCCACCGGCCGGTCCGGGCCTTCGACGTGCTCGGCGTGAGCCTTGCGACCGAGCTCGGCTACACCAACCTGCTCACCGCGCTCGACCTGGCCGGCATCCCGCTGGAGTCGTCCGCCCGGGGCGAGGGCGACCCGGTCGTGCTGGCCGGGGGCCACGCCGCGTTCAACCCCGAGCCGGTCGCCGAGTTCATCGACGGCGCGGTGCTCGGCGACGGCGAGCGGGCCGTGCTCGCGGTCACCGAGCGGATCCGCGGGTGGAAGCGCGCCGGGCGGCCGGGCGGCCGGGACGGCCTGCTGCTGGACCTGGCGGCCACGTGCGGCGTCTACGTTCCCCGCTTCTACGACGTCCGCTACGGGCCGGACGGCGCGATCGCGGCCGTCGTCCCCAACCGGCCGGGCGTGCCCAGGTCGGTCGCCAAGCACACGGTCAGCGACCTGGACTCCTGGCCCTACCCCCGCCGGCCGCTGGTCCCGGTCGCAGAGTCGGTGCACGAGAGGTTCAGCGTGGAGATCTTCCGCGGCTGCACCCGGGGATGCCGGTTCTGCCAGGCCGGGATGATCACGCGGCCGGTGCGCGAGCGGTCGGTCACCACGATCGGCGAGATGACCGAGGCGGGCCTGGCGGCCAGCGGATTCGCCGAGGTCGGGCTGCTGTCGCTGTCCAGCGCCGACCACAGCGAGATCGGCGCGATCGTCACCGGCCTCGCCGATCGCTACGAGGGCACGAGCACCGGGCTCTCGCTGCCGTCGACGCGGGTGGACGCGTTCAACGTGGCGCTGGCCAACGAGCTGAGCCGGAACGGCCGGCGCTCCGGGCTGACGTTCGCCCCGGAGGGCGGGACGGACCGGATCCGGAAGGTGATCAACAAGATGGTCACCGAGGAGGACCTGATCGCCACCGTCTCGGCGGCCTACGCGAGCGGCTGGCGGCAGGTCAAGCTCTACTTCATGTGCGGCCTGCCCACCGAGACCGACGAGGACGTGCTGGCGATCGCCCGCGTGGCCCGCCGGGTCATCGAGGCCGGGCGGGCGGCGAGCGGGCGGCGCGACATCCGCTGCACCGTCTCGATCGGCGCGTTCGTGCCCAAGCCGCACACCCCGTTCCAGTGGGCGGCCCAGTGCGACCACCAGACGGTGGACGCCCGGCTGCGCGCGCTCGGCGCCGCGCTGCGCTCCGACCGGGCCTACGGGTCGGCGATCGGCTACCGGTACCACGACGGCAAGCCCTCGATCATCGAGGGGCTGCTGTCCCGCGGTGACCGCCGGGTGGCGAAGGTGATCAGGGCCGCATGGGAGGACGGCGCCCGGTTCGATGGCTGGAGCGAGTACTTCTCGTTCGAGCGGTGGGAGCGGTGCGCCGCGCAGGCGCTGGCCGCCGACGGGGTCGACCTGGACTGGTACACCACGCGCGAGCGCGGGTACGACGAGATCCTGCCGTGGGATCACCTCGATGCCGGGCTCGACCGCGACTGGCTCTGGCGGGACTGGCAGGCGGCGATCGACCCCGCCGGGGCCGCCGAGGTGGAGGACTGCAGGTGGACCCCGTGCTTTGAGTGCGGGGTCTGCCCGGCCATGGGCACGCGGATCGAGACCGGCCCGACCGGCGCGGCGCTGCTGCCGCTGACGGTGCTCGGAAGGAGCGCCGCGCGGGCGCCGGAGGGCGCGGAGCGGAGCCGCTGATGCCGCGCCCGCAGCCAGGCGGCCCGCCGCCGGCGGTGATCGTTCAGCGCCTGGCGATCAGGTACGCTAAGAGAAGCAGGATGCGCTTCGCGAGTCACAGGGATGTGGCCCGAGCGATCGAGCGGGGCGTGCGCAAGGCCGGCCTGCCGGTGGCGTACTCCGCGGGGTTCTCGCCGCATCCGAGGATCTCGTACTCCGGCGGGGCACCGACGGGAGCGGCAAGCGAGGCCGAGTACCTCGAGATCGCGCTCACGCGCCGGTGCGACCCGGCCGAGGCGGGTCTGCGGCTCGACGCTGCGCTGCCGGACGGGATAGACGTGATCGATGTGGCGGAGGCGGACGCGGTGTCCGCCATGCGGCTGGATGCCTCCGAGTGGGAGGTGACCTGGCCCGGGGTGACGCCTGCCGCCGCCGAGGCGGCCGTCCGGGCATTCCTGGACGCGCCCGTCGCGGAGGTGGAGCGCCTGACCAGCAGGGGGACCAGGCGCCTGGACGCCCGCGCCGCGGTCGCCCGGCTCGAGGCAGGCGCCGTCCCGGCCGTGAGCGGGCATGGCACTGGGCCGGCCGGCGCGTGCGCCCTGCTCCGGATGATCGTCCGGCACATGACGCCTGCCGTCCGCCCTGATGACGTGCTGGCGGCGCTGGGTCAGGCGTCGGGGATCACCCCCTCGTCGCCCCCCCTGATGACCCGGCTGTGGCAGGGGCCGCTGGACGACGTGCCGCCGGCCGCGCGCGCGGAGCGCGGGCGACCGCAAGGACCAGAACAGCCGACAGACAAGGCGCAGTGCCTGCCCGCGGAAGGTGCCGCCCCGGCGCCTGCGGGGCAGGGGCGCGCGGATCACCAGCTCCCGCGCGGCGCGCCGGGCCAGCTCACTGGCCGGCGTGCCCGGGAGCCTTACGGAAGAGATTGCCCGGATGCTCGAAACCGAGCCACAGAACAGACAGTCAGGATCGCATGAGCAGGAAGGATCGGGTCAGCAGGCCAGCGCCGAAGGCGGCGGGCTCCGCCGGAGCCTGTTCCGCAGGGCGCGCCGCGGGCTGAGCAAGCCAGTCCAGCTGCCGGTCTTCAGCTCGGGCGCGGCGCCCGGTGCCGCGCAGGCCGGCCAGGCCGGCGCGAGCGGCGCCGCCGCCCGGGACGACAGCGCCGCGGCATCCGTGCCGCCGGCCGCGTTCCAGCCCCCCGTCGTCATCTTCCAGCCGCCCGCCATCGCCGAGCAGGCGGGCGGGCCCGATCGCGGCCGGGCCGGCGGCGACGCGCAAGCCCAGGCGGGCGAGGCCCCGGGCGGGACGCCCGGGCGGCGGCGCCGCCGCGGTGGCCGCGGCCGTGGCCGGCGTGGCGCCGAGGCCACCGACCAGCCCGCCCAGGGCGATGGCCGCACGGCCGGCGAGGCGAGGGCCGCGGCGCCGTCCGGCACCCCGGAGGAGGCCCCGGGCGAGACGGCCCGGGCCGGGTCCGGCGCCGCCGAGGGCGGCCAGCAAGCCGGGGAGGCCGAGGGCGAGGGCGGCACGAGCAGGCGCCGCAGGCGGCGCCGCAGGGGCGCCGCAGCCGCAGCCGAGGCGCCCGCGCAGGAGCAGCCCGGTGCCCCCGAGCCGGCCCGTGAGCCGCGCCCGGCGGCCGAGCCCGACGACGTCCGCGCGGTCAAGGGCTCGACCCGGCTTGAGGCCAAGCGCCAGCGCCGGCGCGAGGGACGGGAATCCGGCCGCCGGCGCCCGCCGATCATCAGCGAGTCGGAGTTCCTCGCCAGGCGCGAGGCGGTCGAGCGGGTCATGGTGGTGCGCCAGCGCGGCGAGGTCACCCAGATCGCGGTGCTGGAGGACGGCGTCCTCGTCGAGCACTACGTGGACCGGGCCAGTCACCAGTCCTACGTCGGGAACGTCTACCTCGGCAAGGTCCAGAACGTGCTGCCCTCGATGGAGGCGGCATTCGTCGACATCGGCAAGGGGCGCAACGCGGTCCTGTACGCCGGCGAGGTGAACTTCGACGCCACCGGGCTCGAGGGCGTGGCCAAGCGGATCGAGTCGGCCCTGAAGTCCGGCCAGTCCGTCATGGTCCAGGTCACCAAGGACCCGATCGGCCACAAGGGCGCCCGGCTGACCAGCCAGGTCAGCCTGCCCGGCCGGTACCTGGTGTACGTGCCGGGCGCCGCGATGACCGGCATCAGCCGCAAGCTGCCCGACACCGAGCGGGCCAGGCTCAAGCAGATACTCAAGAAGGTCGCCCCGCCCGATGGCGGATTCATAGTGCGGACGGCCGCCGAGGGCGCGTCGGAGGAGGAGCTCCAGCGCGACGTGACCCGCCTGGTCGCGCAGTGGGAGGCGATCGAGCGCAAGGCGAAGGGCGCGACCGCGCCCGCCCTGCTGTACGCCGAGCCCGACCTGACCATCCGCGTCGTCAGGGACATCTTCAACGAGGACTTCACCAAGCTGGTCGTCGCCAGCGACAGCGAGTGGGACCTGGTCGATGAGTATGTCCGGTACGTGGCCCCCCACCTCGCCGACCGGCTGGAGCGGTGGAGCGGCGAGGATGATCCGTTCGCCGCGTACCGGATCGACGAGCAGCTCGCCAAGGCCCTGGAGCGGAAGGTCTGGCTGCCCAGCGGCGGATCGCTGGTGATCGACACGACCGAGGCGATGACGGTCATCGACGTCAACACCGGCAAGTTCACCGGGCAGGGCGGCAACCTGGAGCAGACCGTCACCCGCAACAACCTGGAGGCGGCCGAGGAGATCGTCCGCCAGCTCCGGTTGCGCGACATCGGCGGCATCATCGTGATCGACTTCATCGACATGGTGCTGGAGAGCAACCGGGACCTCGTGCTGCGCCGGCTGATCGAGTGCCTGGCCAGGGACCGCACCAAGCACCAGGTGGCCGAGGTCACCTCGCTCGGCCTGGTCCAGATGACCAGGAAGCGGGTCGGGTCGGGCCTGCTCGCGGCCTTCTCCGTGCCGTGCGACCAGTGCAACGGGCGCGGCGTGCTGATCTCCACCGACCTCAGCGAGGTGCCGCAGCCGCACCCCCGGGGCGGGCAGGCGGCGAAGGCCGGGACGGCCAGGGCTCGCGCGGACAGGAGCAAGGCCATCGCCGAGGTGGCCGCCAGGACGCTGGAATCCGCACCGTCCGCCGCGAGCGGCGCCGAGCCCGCGCCGAACGCCGAGCCCGCGCCGAACGCCGAGCCCGCGCCGAACGCCGAGCCCGCGCCGAACGCCGAGCCCGAGGGAGGGCAGGCGGTCCCGGTGAAGGCCGCGCAGGCGAGGACCGGAAGCCGGCGGGCGAGCGCGGACGGTGCGCAGGGCCGGGGCCGGCAGGCCACCCGGGGGCCGGCGCGGAACGGGGGCGATGCGGGGGCACCCGGCGCTGCTGCCGGGCCGGAGGCGGCCGGTGCTGCCGCGCCCGAGCGCGCCGCAGGTGATCCGCCGGCACCAGGGCAGCCCGCACCCGGGCCGACCGGATCCGGGCAGCCCGCGCCCGGGCCGACCGGATCCGGGCAGCCCGCGCCCGGGCCCACGCCGGCCGGGGCGGCTTCTGCGGAGGCGCGGAGACGCGGCCGCCGGCCGGCCATCCGGGCGGCCGGGCCACCCGATGGGCCGGCCTCGGGCGACGGCGCGGCACCGGCTGCCGCCGTGACGGCGGGCGCGCGCCCCCCGGCAGGGGAGCCGCGATCCGCCGAGCGGCCCGCCGATCCCGCCGGGCCCGGGCCGGCACCGTCCGGCGGCGCGCGCCCGGCGGGTGGTGCCTTGATGACAGCGGAGAGCCCCGTGCCCGGAACCGGGGACGCCCCGCCCCCGCCCTGGCCGGACGGCGCGGGCTCCGGTCATGGCGACGAGCCGGCCGGGTGACCATGCGCCAGGCTCCCCGGGGGCGGCCTGCCTCCGGCGGCAGCACCGGCCAGCCACGCGGCATGCGGCGCGTTCTGATACCCTGGGTCGTCGGCATGCCAGCCAGCCGACAGTGGAGCTCATTCCGGGACCGGAGCTCACCCGGGCCACGGCGCCGAGCACCACGCTGGCGCAGGCGCCCGGAGGCCCAGGCCCGGCCGCCAGGCCGGCGGGAATCCCGCCTTCCGGCGGCAGGTGACGTCCTGGCACGCCGGTCACCGTGGCACCGGGCCGACGGCGGCTCGGCGTGACCGCGCGGTGCGGACTCGCGCGGTCGTCCCCGGCGGGCGGGCTGGCGCCAGGGAAACCGGCACCAGAGAAAGAGAGTGCTGACGTGTACGCGATCGTCCGCTGCGGCGGCAGGCAGGAGAAGGCCTCCGTCGACGACGTGCTCGTGGTCGACCGGCTTGCCGGAGACGTCGGATCGACGGTCACCCTCCCGGCGGTCCTGGTCGTCGATGACGGCACGGTGGTCAGCGACCGGGCCGAGCTCGCGGGCTACGAGGTCACGGCCGAGATCCTCGGCCCCGCCAGCGGCCCGAAGATCAACATGATCCATTACCGGAGCAAGACCGGCTACCGTCGCCGCCAGGGCCACCGGCAGAAGTACACGCAGGTGAGGATCACCGCCATCGGCCCGGGCGGGTCCGGGGCGGGCAACCCGCGCGCCAGCAAGAAGAAGGTCTGAGATGGCACACAAGAAGGGCGCCTCGTCCAGCCGGAACGGGCGTGACTCGCAGGCGCAGCGGCTCGGCGTCAAGCGGTTCGGCGGGCAGGCCGTCAAGGCCGGCGAGATCATCGTGCGCCAGCGCGGCACTCACTTCCACCCGGGCGACGGCGTCGGCCGGGGGGGCGACGACACCCTGTTCGCTCTGGTGCCCGGCCGGGTGGAGTTCGGGACGCGGCGCGGCCGGCGTTCGGTCAGCGTCATGCCGGCGGCCGGGGAGATTCCCGCCGGCGCGCGGGAAGCGGGCTAGGGCGGGCCGGCGGTCCCGGGTACCGCGCGCCGTCCGCCGGGCGCGGGCGCCGATCGAAGCCGGCCGGGGGTGAGGCATGGCGGGCTTCGCTGACCAGGCGCAGCTTCGCGTCGAGGCCGGCAACGGCGGCAACGGGTGCGCGTCCGTGCACCGGGAGAAGTTCAAGCCGCTCGGCGGCCCGGACGGGGGTAACGGCGGCCGTGGCGGCGATGTGATCCTCCGGGTGGATCCCGGCGTGGCCACGCTGCTCGACTTCCACCGGCGGCCGCTCCGGCGGGCAGGTGACGGCCGGCCCGGCGCCGGCTCGCACCGCAACGGCGCC
Organism: Actinomycetota bacterium; assembly: GCA_021324595.1. Taxonomy (GTDB): domain Bacteria; phylum Actinomycetota; class Actinomycetes; order Streptosporangiales; family Streptosporangiaceae; genus Chersky-822. The sequence continues at coordinate 22,258 of JAJPIV010000015.1, forward strand.
GACGGCCCGGACCTGATCGTGAGCGTCCCCGACGGCACCGTGGTCAAGACCCCCGACGGTCGCGTGCTCGCCGACCTGGTCGGCGCCGGGACCGAGTTCGTCGCGGCCCGCGGCGGGCGCGGCGGGCTGGGCAACGCCGCGCTGGCGTCGGCCAGGCGCAAGGCGCCCGGGTTCGCGCTGCGGGGAGAGCCCGGTGAACGCGCCGACCTCCTTCTGGAGCTGAAGACGATCGCCGATGCCGGGCTGGTCGGGTTCCCGAACGCGGGCAAGTCGTCGCTGATCGCGGCGATCTCGGCGGCACGCCCGAAGATCGCGAGCTACCCGTTCACGACCCTGGTCCCGCACCTGGGGGTGGTCGAAGCGGGCGATGTCCAGTTCGTGGTGGCCGACGTGCCCGGCCTGATCCCCGGCGCGAGCGCCGGGCGCGGCCTTGGCCTGGACTTCCTCCGCCACGTGGAGCGGTGCACGGTCCTGGTCCACGTCCTGGACTGCGCGGCCCAGGAGCAGGAGCGCGATCCGGTCAGCGACCTGGAGGCGATCGAGGCGGAGCTCGCCGCCTACGACGAGCGGCTCGGGGCCGGGCTGGCGGCCAGGCCGAGGATCATCGCGCTGAACAAGATCGACATACCGGATGCCCGCGACCTGGCCGGCCTGGTCGCCCCTGAGCTCCGGCGCAGGGGGCTGCCGGTTCACGAGATCTCCGCCGCGACCGGCGAGGGGCTGCGCGAGCTGGCGTTCGCGATGGCCGCCATCGTCGGCGAGGCACGGCGCGCGGCGCCGCCCCCCGAGCCGACC
>JAJPIV010000091.1 GCA_021324595.1 Actinomycetota bacterium
CTGCTCGACGTCCTGGTCGGCGACCCGCCGCTGTTCCCCCGGCACGAGGAGGTCGAGCTGTGCTGGCGGATCCTCGACCCGGTGGAGGAGTTCTGGGCCGCCGGCGGCCGGCCCGAGCAGTACCCGGCCGGCACGGCCGGCCCGGCCGGCGCGGACGCCCTGATGGCCAGGGACGGCCGGGCCTGGCGGCGGCTGTGAGCGGCCGGGCGCGCCGCGGGCGCGGGAGCGGGCACGGCGGGGAGGGGACCGGGTGCGGATCGACCTGACGGACACCACGGCGGCCGCCGTGCGGACCGCGCTGATGCGCTCCAGCCAGCAGCTGGGCGGGCTGACCACGGGCGTGGTGCTCAACCTGGTCATCGTGACCGACGAGGCCCGCCAGCACGACGCGCTCCGCGCGGCCAGCCAGGCCGGCCGGGAGCACCCGTGCCGGGTGCTCGGCGTGATCGCCCGGGACGGCCGGTCAGAGTCCCGGCTGGATGCCGAGATCACGGTCGGCGAGAACGCCCCGGGCCAGACGGCGGTGCTGCGGCTGCACGGCGAGCTGGCTGAGCACGCGGACTCGGTGGTCATGCCGCTGCTGGTCCCGGACACCCCCGTGGTGTCCTGGTGGCCGGGCCCGGCGCCCGGCGCGCCGGGAGCCGACCCGCTGGGAGTGCTCGCCCAGCGCCGGATCACCGACGCGGCCGCCAGCCCGCAGCCCCTCCGAGCGCTGCGCGACCTGGCCGCCGGGTACCGGCCGGGAGACACCGACCTGTCCTGGGCGCGGACCACCCCGTGGCGGTCGCTGCTGGCCGCGGCGCTCGACCGGCCGCGCGGGCCGGTGCGCGCGGCGACCGTGACCGCCGAGCCGGGCAATCCGAGCGCCGAGCTAATGGCCGCGTGGCTGGAGGGCCGGCTGCGCGTGCCGGTTCGCCGCGACGCGTCCGGCGGGCCGGGGCTCACCTGCGTCGCCTTCCACGCCCGAGACGGCGACATCTCCATCAGCCGCCCGGACGGCCGGAACGCCACGCTGTCCACGCCCGGCGAGCCTGACCGCCACGTCGCGCTGCACCGCAGGGAGACCGCCGACCTGCTCGCCGAGGAGCTGCGCAGGCTCGACCCCGACGAGGTGTACGGTGAGGCGCTGGCCGCCGCTGCGGCCCGGCCGGCGGAGCAGTCCTGAGCCGAGGAGGGCAGCACCCATCACGGTCCCGCAGATCCTCATCCACCGCGACGGCGAGCTGCTGGCTAAGGCGGTCGCCGCCCGCCTGGTGACCAGGCTGGTCGACGCGGTCGCCGCCAAGGGCCGCGCCGCGCTGGTGCTTACCGGCGGCGGCATCGGCACCGCCGTGCTCGCTGAGCTCGCCGCCGCCCCGGCGCGGGACGCCGTCGACTGGCGGCGCGTGGACATCTGGTGGGGGGACGAGCGGTTCCTGCCCGCGGGCGACCCGGAGCGGAACGAGACCGGGGCCAGGACCGCCCTCCTGGACCACGTCGACGTGCTGCCCGGGCAGATCCACCCGATGCCCGGCCCGGACGGCCCGGACGGCCCGGACCCCGAGGCGGCCGCCGAGCGGTACGCCAGGGCGCTGCGCGCCGCCGCGGAGCCGCAGGACCGGCGCGGCGTTCCCGCGTTCGACGTGCTGCTGCTCGGCATCGGCCCCGACGCCCACGTGGCCTCGCTCTTCCCCGGCATGCCCGCGCTCTACGAGGAGGAGCGGACCGTCGTCGCGGTGCGCGGGGCGCCCAAGCCCCCGCCGACCCGGCTCACGCTCACGCTGCCGGCGATCACCGCCGCATCCGAGGTCTGGATCCTGGCCTCGGGCCGGGAGAAGGCCGCCGCGGTCCGCATGGCGCTCTCCGGCGCCGGCCCGATCCAGGTGCCCGCGGCCGCGGCGCGCGGCCGGCAGCAGACTCTGTTCCTGCTCGACCGCGCCGCCGCCGGGCAGGTCCCGCCCCAGCTCGGCCGGATCGCCTCACCGTGACCGGGCCCTGGGACGGCCGTCCCGGCCCCCGGGCGCCCCTGCGGTCAACCCGCGCCGCAGGGGACTCCCGCAAACCGCCGGCTGGCGTTACGCTCAGGACAGGACTTCCGCGTGAGCCTGGTGAGTCCAGCGGGACACGCCGGATGGCAGGGAGAAAGGCGGGGCATGGCCGGACTGGTCGGGCGTGACCGGATGGCGCCGCCCGTTCCCGGCCGGGCGGTTCCCGAAGGGGACACGGGGAGATCGCAAGGGAATGGGGGCACGGGGACCCGGGGGAACGTGATAGGTACCTGCGCAGTTCCTTCCGCCGCCCGCCCGGGCCAGCCACCCCGGGCAGCGGCGCCTACCTCCCGAGGAGGATGCACGTGAGCACTCCGACTGAGTCACCCGCCGCGCCCGCAGTCGCCGACCCGGCGCCGCTCGGCCTGGCGGGCTTCGCCCTGACGACGTTCCTGCTCTCCGCGGTCAACGCGCACTGGGCGACCTCATCCAGCGGCCTGGACTGGCTCGGCTACGCGTTCGCCTACGGCGGCCTGTGCCAGCTCCTCGCCGGCATGTGGGAGTTCAAGAACAAGAACGTGTTCGGCGCGACCGCGTTCTCCACCTACGGCGGCTTCTGGATCGGCTTGTACTTCTACATCCACGACGTCGTCCTCGGCGGGCTCGCGAAGGGCCTGCAGGTCAACCGCGACCTGGGGTGGATCCTGCTCGCCTTCGCCATCTTCAACACCTACATGCTGATCATCAGCACCCAGGTGAACATGGCCGTGTTCCTGGTGTTCCTGACCCTCGAGCTCACCGAGATCTTCCTGTTCATCGGGCAGTTCACGATCACGGCCAGCGACGCCGGCACGGACGCGCTGATCAAGGTGGGCGGCGTCATCGGCGTGATCACCGCGCTGGTCGCCTGGTACACCTCGGCGGCCGGGGTGATCAACGGCGTCAAGGGCAAGCACGTCTTCCCGGTCGGCAAGCCGCTGTTCGACATGGGCGGCTGAGCCGGCGCTCGCCCCAGCCGGCCCTGCGCGCCCGCCGGGATGCCGGGCGCGCAGGGCCGGTGCCGTCTGGGTACCGTGGGTGCGTGGCGCGACGCAACCGGCCCCTGCGGGCCATCAGCACCCTGGTGCTCGCGGTGGCCGCGGCTTCCGCGGTGCACGTCGCCGGGGTTCCGCTCGACGTGACCACCTCGCAGGGATCGGCCCGGATCAACCCGAACGTCTCGATCACCGTCGGCCATGCGATCACGATCGCCGGGGCAGCCGCGTTCTGCGTGTTCGCGCTGGTCTCCACGTTCGCGTTCGGCCGGTGGGCCCGATCAGTGCTCGAGCGGTTCATCGGCCTCGCCTACGGCGACATCGTCCGGTACGTCATGATCCTCGTCGGGCTCAGCGTGGTCATCCTGGCCACGCTGAGCATGCTCGGCTTCCGCGTGGCCCAGCTCGTGGTCGGCGGCGCCGTCACCGGGGTCCTGTTCACGATCGCGGCGCAGCAGGCGCTGTCGAACCTGTTCGCGGGGATGATGCTGCAATTCGCCAGGCCGTTCCGGGTCGGCGACCGAGTCCGGATCACCGCGGGCTCGCTCGGCGGGCCCATCGAGGGCACCGTCACTGAGTTCAGCATCAGCTACGTGCGCATGGAGACCGACACCGGCCGGGTGCTCCTGCCGAACGCGCAGGTGCTCGCCGCGGCGATCAGCCCCGCCCCGTCATCGACGCAGGTGCCGCCGCCATCGGCGCAGCGGCCGGCGGCCGGGCCGCCCGGGCCGGCGGCCGGGCGCGATCACGCCCGGCCGCCGGCCGACCCGGCGGATGCTACTGATGGTTCGCCTCGTACTTGGCGATCACCTGCGACGGGATCCGGCCGCGATCGCTGACCTCCATCCCGGCGCGCTTGGCCCACGCGCGGATCTCCGCGCTGCGCCGGCGGTGCGCCATCGTGCGCCGCTTCGCCCGGGCCGGCTTGGCCGACACCCTCCGCGCCTTCTCCGCGAAGCGGCGCATGATTTCGTCGAACTTCTGGCTGTGCTTCTCGCAGAGGTCGATCTCGTAGTCCCGACCGTCGAGGCTGAAGTGGCGAGTCAGGTGCTCGCCGCTCACTATCTCCTTCGAGTCGTAGTCACAGGCGTATGTGACCGAGACCTTCTGTGCCACGTCTGTTTCCCCCCTTCCCCAACTGCGACGATATTCCCGCTCCGGGCGCACTCATAACAGACGGTGATCGCGCTCTATCCCAGAGCAGGCATTGAGCGCGGATCGCCTGCCGCTCGCGCCCGCGGGTGAACCAGCCGTGCGCGCTCCCGCGGGTCCGCCGAATGGGCGCGTGACCGCCACTGGGATGGCCACCCAGGCCCGGGCCTGCCTCCGCTCACCCGGAGGGCCATGGCCGCGACGCCCGCCGGGGTCATCGGCGCGGAGGGTGGGCGGCAGCCGTTCCCCGGCCCGCGTCGCGGCCCGGGGGCGGCCCGTACGGGAAGCCCAGCACGTCCGTGCCAGCACCCGGCTCGCCGTCGCTGGGCTCGGCGGCCTCGGGCGGGCCATCTCCGGGGACAGGGGATCCGATCCACCCGCCCGGCGGGGCGTGCGGCGGCACGACCTGACGCAGGTGGCCCGGCACGGGGCGATCGCGGGCAGTGGCATCCAGGATGCGGTCCGGCAGCGGGAGCGCCGTGTCCCAGCGGCCGTGGGAGGCGAGATCCGGCCACGCTGTGCCCGCAGGCGGGGGTCCCGGCCGTCCGCCCCGGCCCGCGGGGTGCGCCGGACCCGGCTCCGCCCTTCGGTCGGGCGGCTCCGGGTAGGCGGGCGGCCCCGGGTAGGCGGGTGCCCCCGGGTAGGCGGGTGCCCCGGCGGGCGCCTCCGGGTAGGCGGGCGGCCCCGGGTAGGCGCCGGGCCCGGGCCGGGCGGGCGGCTCCGGGTAGGCGGGCGGCCCCGGGTAGGCGGGCGGCCCCGGGTAGGCGCCGGGCCCTGGATGGGCGGGCAGGCTCACCGTCCCGCCGGGACGGGTGCCTCCGGCCGGCCCCCGGTCGGGAAGGCCTGCCCGCGGATCGCCGTAGGCTGGCGGGCGCCTGCCGGTGATTTCCGGTACGGCCGACGCGCCGGTGACGTCCGGGCCGCCGTAGGGCGGCATCGCCGCCCCGCCCTGGCGCGCGTGCGGGCCGGACTGGAGCACGGCGATCATCCGGGCCAGGTCGCCGAAGGGCAGCCGGAAGGTCCCGGTGCAGCGATTGCCCTGCCAGATGCTGAACACCGCGACCGCGGTGTCGGCGTACCAGCTCAGCCGCATGCACCGGGCTTCGCCGCGGACGTCGAAGAACACCTCACCGTCCCGGGGCAACGGAACGGCATCCGGCTCGGCCATGGAGCCTATCGTTGCCCGGCCTGCCCGGGTTGTCCAGTCAATGGGCCCATTAGTGGCCTGGGTCACACCAAAACCGGACACCACAGCAGGCTGGAACCGCCCGCGGGCGCGGGCTTCTTCGGCGCCTGAGGCACCCCGGGCACGGGGCGCTCGCGGCGCCGGAACGGCCCGGCGCGGGCGCTCCGGGCAGGGCGAGCGCCCGCCGCGCCCGGCGCCGAGGAGACCCGGCGCACCGGAGCAGAATCGGCATCTTGGCCCCGCATCCTGGCCCGGGGTGGCATCATTGTCCCGCGGCGTTCCGCGCCGCGTTCCGCGTCAGGCACCTGGGTTTCGCGCGGCATCACGTGAGCGCAGGCCTGGCGCGCGCTGGATCCGCTGGAGATTGGCCGAGGTACGGCCAGGCCACGACTGCTGGCCGGCCGGGCCGGAGCGATTTCCGCCCCCTGCTGCCCGCGGATGCGGGGCGCTCCGGTCATCCGGATGCCCCGGATCCGCGTCGGCGCGGGCCGCGATCCGGACCAGGGCGCCCAGACGGGGCGTCGGCGCGGGAACACTTCGGCCCTGCAAGGCGTTTGCATCATGCGACGGGGCGTAGCCACATCGCGAGGTTTGTCGTGCGTGCGTCCAGCGAGCCGGGTGCTGCGCGAGGCGAAGTTGACGGTGAGCTGGTTGAGGAGAGCTTTTCATGTCTGAGGTACGCGATCAGGCCGTGTTGTTGCCGCAGCCCGGCTGGGGCTGGCAGGACCGGGCCGCGTGCCGTGGCGCCGACATCCTCCTGTTCTTCGGGCCCGATGGCGAGCGGCAGCCCGAGCGCGAGATCCGCGAGCGCAAGGCGAAGGCGCTGTGCATGGCCTGCCCGGTCCGGATGGAGTGCCTCGGCTATGCGGTCAGCCGGCCGGAGAAGTACGGCACGTGGGGCGGCCTCAACGAGGACGAGCGGTCGGCCGAGCGGCGGCGCCGGATGCGGCGCGCGAACGCGAACGCGGCCTGAGCCGGCCCCGGCGGCAGGCCGTGCCGCCGGGCTGGGACAATGAGGCCGTGGTCTGCCGCCATTGCCGCCAGGGCGAGCATGACAGGTGCCGGGGCGGCACCTGGTGCGACTGCCAGCACCAGCAGCCGTCCGGGGTCAGTCCCGAGCCCGCCCTGAACTGGGTGCGGCAGGGTTAGCCGGGCGGAGGCGGGTGAGCTGCCCGGAGGCAGGGTTGGACGCCCGCCGCCCGGGCACACCGGAATAGCATGGTCCGCGCGAAGGTTCCCGACACCGGGTCCCCCGGCGCTCGCGAGGAGGCAGCCCCGATGGAGAAGCTGGCCGCGCAGGCCGCGCAGGCGCTGGAGGGCGCGGTCGCGGACGAGATCATCGCCTGGGCCGCGCGGACCTTCGGCGACCGCCTGTGCGTGACGTCCTCGATGACCGACGCGGTGATCATCGACCTCGTCTCGCGCCAGGTCCCCGGCATCGACGTCCTCTTCCTCGACACGGGCTACCACTTCGCCGAGACCATCGGCACCAGGGACGCCGTGTCGGTCGTCTACCCGGTCAACGTGATCAGCGTCACGCCGGCGATGACCGTCGCAGAGCAGGACGCCGAGCTCGGGCCCGACCTGTACGCCCGCAACCCCGACCTGTGCTGCTACCTGCGCAAGGTGGTGCCCCTTGAGCAGGCGCTGGAGCGCTACGACGCGTGGATCACTGGCGTGCGCCGCGAGGAGACCGCGGCGCGAACCTCGACCAGGGCGGTCGAGTGGGATGCGCGGCGCCAGAAGGTCAAGGTCAATCCGATCGTGGCGTGGAGCCAGGCGGACGTCGACGCCTACATCGCCGAGCACGGCGTCCTGGTGAACCCGCTCGTGGACGAGGGCTACCCATCGATCGGCTGCCGCACCTGCACCGCGCGCGTCGCACCCGGAGCCGACCCGCGCAGCGGCCGCTGGGCCGGGACGGCCAAGACCGAGTGCGGCATCCACACCTGACCGGCATGGCCAGCACCGGCGCGCCCCGCCCGAGCCGGACCGCGCACCAGGGCGCCGGCCAGCTCCGGCCCTGGTGATGCGCGTCTGGCCGGGCTCGGCCTACCCCCTCGGGGCCACCTGGGACGGCTCGGGCACCAATTTCGCGATCTTCTCCGAGGTGGCCGAGCTCGTCGAGCTGTGCCTGTTCAGCGAGGACGGCGACGAGACCCGGGTCGCGCTGTCGGAGGTAGACGGCTTCGTCTGGCACTGCTACCTGCCGGACGTCGGTCCCGGCCAGCGGTACGGGTACCGCGTTCACGGGCCCTACGAGCCACGCCGCGGGCATCGCTGCAATCCCGCCAAGCTCCTCCTGGACCCGTACGGCAAGGCCGTCGACGGCGATGTCCGGTGGGATCCGGCCCTGTACTCCTACACCCCGGGCGGTGACCCGTCCGTGCTCAACCGCACGGACAGCGCACCGTTCATGCCGAAGAACATCGTCATCAACCCCTACTTCGACTGGGCGGGGGACCAGCAGCTGCGGACCCCCTACCACGAGACGCTGATCTACGAGGCGCACGTGCGCGGCCTGACGCTGCGCCACCCTCAGGTGCCGCCCGAGCTGCGCGGCAGCTACGCCGGGCTGGCCTCGCCGCCGGTCATCGACCATCTGCGCCGGCTGGGAGTCACCGCGATCGAGCTGATGCCGGTCCATCAGGCGGTGCCCGAGCCGTTCCTCGTCGAGCGCGGGCTCACCAACTACTGGGGCTACAACACGATCGGGTTCTTCGCCCCGCACCACGGGTACGCCTCCGCCACCGCCGCGCACGGCCAGGTTGCCGAGTTCAAGTCGATGGTCAAGACGCTGCACCAGGCGGGCATCGAGGTCATCCTCGACGTGGTCTACAACCACACCGCCGAGGCCGCCGAGCTCGGCCCGACGCTGTCCTTCCGCGGCATCGACAACGCCGCGTACTACCGGCTCGCCGACGACGACCCGTCGGTCTACCTCGACTACACCGGCTGCGGCAACAGCCTGAACGTCCGCCACCCGCACGCGCTCCAGCTCATCATGGACTCGCTGCGGTACTGGATCGAGCAGATGCACGTCGACGGGTTCCGGTTCGACCTCGCCTCGGCCCTGGCCAGGGAGCTGCACGACGTGGACCGGCTGTCCGCCTTCCTCGACCTGGTGCAGCAGGACCCGCTGGTCTCCCAGGTCAAGCTCATCGCCGAGCCGTGGGACGTCGGCGAGGGCGGCTACCAGGTCGGCCGGTTCCCGCCGCTGTGGACCGAGTGGAACGGCAAGTACCGCGACACGGTTCGCGACTACTGGCGCGGCACGCCAGGGCAGCTGCCCGAGCTGGCCTCCCGCCTGACCGGCTCCAGCGACCTGTACGAGACCAGCGCGCGGCGCCCGGTGGCCTCGGTGAACTTCGTGACCTGCCACGACGGCTTCACCCTCGCCGACCTGGTCAGCTACGACCACAAGCACAACGAGGCGAACGGCGAGGGCAACCGGGACGGCACCGACGACAACCGGTCGTGGAACTGCGGCGCGGAAGGGCCGACCGACGACCCGGAGATCCTCGCGCTCCGGCAGCGGCAGGTACGCAACTTCCTGGCCACGCTCTTCTTCTCGCAGGGCATCCCGATGCTGCTGGCCGGGGACGAGCTGGGCCGCACCCAGCGCGGCAACAACAACAGCTACTGCCAGGACAACGAGATCTCCTGGGTGGACTGGGACGCCGCGGCCAAGCACGCCGACTTGACGGACTTCGTCGCGACGCTGTCCGCGCTGCGGCGCGCCCACCCGGTGTTCCGGCGGCGCAGGTTCTTTTCCGGCCAGGCAGGCGGCTCGGCCGACGGCCAGCGCGACATCGTCTGGCTGGGCCCCTCCGGCGCGGAGATGTCCGACCACGACTGGCACGCCGGCCATGCCAAGGCCATCGCGGTCTGCCTCAACGGCGACGCGATCACCGAGCCGGGGCCGCGCGGCGAGCGGATCAGCGACGACGACTTCATCCTGCTGGTGAACGCCCACGGCGAGCCGGTGACGTTCACGATCCCGCCCACCGTCGGCGCACCCGGCACCACGTGGCGCGTGGTGGTTGACACCGGGCAGGTTCCGGCGCTCGCGGCCACCGGCGGGACGAGGCTGGCCGTTGCCGGAGGGGCCGTCGGCGGCGATCCCTCCCCAGGCGCACCGCTCACCGTCGGGCTCGCCCCGCGCTCGCTGGTCCTGCTGCGCGGCGCCCTGGAACCCTCGTGATCGACAGGGATTTCTCCGCAGATGCCGCGCAGCCGATCCCGTCGATCATGAACTCAGGCCCGAGCCCGCGGGGAGGAGCAGCGTGCGCCAGATCTACCCGGCCGCACCCGGCCCGGCACCGGAGCCGCTCGGGCCGTCGGACCCGCTGCGGCTGAGCCCGCCGGTCCGGCCCGGCCGCGCGCCGCTTCCGCCGGCGGCCGAAGGCCTCATCGCCGCCCTGGCCGCGGCCTACGCCAGCCCCGCCGGCCGGTGGGTGCGCGCCAACATGATCGCCAGCGCGGACGGCGCGGTCACCGCGCAGGGACGGTCCGGCGGCCTGTCCGGCCCGGCGGACCGGGTCGTCTTCACCGTGCTGCGCAGCCTGGCCGACGTGATCCTGGTGGGCGCCGGCACCGCCCGGGCCGAGCGGTACGGCACGATCAGGGCCGGCGAGGTCTGGCCGCACCTGCGGGCCGGCAGGCCCGCCGTCCCGCCGATCGCGGTGATCACCAGGCGGCTGGACCTCGACCCCGACGGGCCCCTGCTGGCCGGCTGGGGCACCGGGGCCGGCCCGGCGGCTCCGGCCGGGCCGGGAACCAGTGCCGGGCCGGTGGCCCGGACGATCGTGCTGACCACCCGGCTCGCGCCGCCCGGCCGCAGGAACGCCGCCGCCCGCACCGCGCAGGTGATCATCGCCGGCGAGCGCGAGGTGAGCGCCGAGGCGGCGATCGCCGCGCTGACGCGCCTGGGCCACCGCCGGATCCTCGTCGAGGGCGGGCCGAGCCTGCTTGGCCAGGTCATCGCCGCCGGGCTGCTCGACGAGCTGTGCCTGACGATCAGCCCCGTGCTGGAGGGCGGCGCGGCCGGGCGGATCACGGCGGCCGCGGCGGGCTCCTGCGCGGGCCGGGACCCGCAGCGGCTCGCCAGGCTCAGGCTCGCCTGCCTGTTCGAGGACGACGGCTTCCTGCTCGCCCGGTACCTGCGCGCCTGATCAGGCCCGCTGCGCCTGCCCCTGGCGCAGCCGCTCCAGCGCCTCGGCGAGGATCGCGGCGCCATCGCGCGCCGACCGGCGCTCCTTGACGTAGGCGAGGTGAGTCTTGTAGGGCTCGGTGTGCGGCGGCGCAGGCGGGTTCGCCGGGTCGCGGCCGGCGGGCACGCCGCACCGGGGGCAGTCCCACAGGTCGGGCACCGGGGCGTCGTTCGCGAAGCTCGGCACCGTCTCGTGGCCGTTGCAGCAGTAGAACGACACCCGGACCCGCGGCGCCGCCTCGCCTCGCTCCGCTTCCCCCATCGGCCCGGCACCGACACGGCTGCCGCGAATGGCGCTACCACTACTCACTACTGGCCTCTTTCTGACCTGACGCTGTTGAGGATGGCGCTGCTCAGCCCGCTGCGGTGACGGCGGCTCCCGGCGGCGGCACGGCCCGGGCAACCGTCACTTCAGGAGCAGGCCGAGCACGAGGATGCAGATGAACCACAGTATGCCGGTGAAGATCGTGATGCGGTCCAGGTTCCGCTCCACGACCGAGGACGACCCGAGCGACGAGGTCATCCCGCCGCCGAACAGGTCGGACAGCCCGCCGCCCTTGCCCTTGTGCAACAGCACGAGCAGCACCATGAGCACGCTCGTGACGATCAAGACGATCGAGAACGCGATTACCACCGGCTAGTCGTCCCTCCGGGCGATCAGGGCAGCGCCTCCCGGTAACGACAGATCCGCACGAATCCCTCGTAGTCGAGACTGGCGCCACCGACCAGCGCGCCGTCGATGTCGGGCTGCGCCATGATGGCGGGCATGTTGTCGGGCTTGACGGAGCCCCCGTACAGGATACGCACCGCGGCAGCCGTGCCGGGGCCGTGCCGTTCGGAAATCCGCTCCCTGATGGCCGCGCACGCCTCCTGAGCGTCCTGCGGGCGGGCCACCTCGCCCGTCCCGATCGCCCACACCGGCTCGTAGGCGATGACGCTGGACGCCACCTGCGCGGCGTCCAGGCCGTCGAGCCCGCCGTCGAGCTGGCGCAGGATGTGCTCCAGGTGGCGGCCGGCCCGGCGGACCGCGATCGGCTCGCCGACGCACAGCACTGGCGTCATCTGATGACCGAGGACCGCGCGGGCCTTGGCGTTGATCAGCGCGTCTGCCTCGCCGTGATGCTGCCGCCGCTCGGAGTGGCCGACGAGCACGTAGCGGCAGTCCAGCTTGGCCAGCATCCGGGCGCTGACCTCCCCCGTGTAGGGGCCGTCGGGGTGCGCCGAGACGTCCTGCGCGCCGTACTGCAGCCTGAGCTTGTCGCCCAGCACCAGGGACTGCACGCTGCGCAGCGCGGTGAACGGCGGGAGCACCGCGATGTCGGCGGCGTCGAAATCCTTGTCGGTGAGGCGGAACGCCAGCTGCTGGGTGAGGGCCAGCGCCTCGAAGTGGTTGTTGTGCATCTTCCAGTTGCCCGCGACCAGGGGCTTTCGCCCCCCGCGGCTCACCGGCCGTCCCCCAGCGCCTCCAGGCCGGGCAGGGTCTTGCCCTCCAGGTACTCCAGGCTGGCCCCGCCGCCGGTCGAGATGTGCCCGAAGGAGTCCTCGGGGAAGCCGAGGGCGCGGACGGCGGCGGCGGAGTCCCCCCCGCCGACCACGGTGAACCCGGCGGCCCCGCTGATCGCCCGGGCTACCGCGCGGGTGCCCTCGGCGAACGCGGGGAACTCGAAGACCCCCATCGGGCCGTTCCAGAAGACCGTCCCGGCATCCGCGAGCTCGGCCGCGAACAGCTGGCCGGTCCGCGGGCCGATGTCCAGACCCATCCGGTCCGGCGGGAACTGCTCCACCGGGACCACCTCCCAGTCGGCGTCCGGGGCGAACGAGCCCGCGGCGGCCACGTCGACGGGGAGCACGATCCGCTTCCCCTCCCGCTCCGCCCGTGCCAGCACCTCGGCGACCTCGCCGATCATCTCGGCCTCCACCATCGAGCGGCCGACGCCCAGGCCCCGTGCCGCGAGGAACGTGAACGCCATGCCGCCGCCGATCAGGATCCGGTCGGCGGTCCGCAGCAGGCTCGCCACGACACCGATCTTGTCGGAGACCTTGGCGCCGCCGAGCACGACGACGTACGGGCGCGCCGGGCTCAGCGTGAGCCGGCGCAGCACCGCGAGCTCGGCCTCGACCAGGTGCCCCGCCGCGTGCGGCAGCAGCGCGGGAACATCGTAGACGCTGGCGTGCCGGCGGTGCAGCGCGCCGAACCCGTCGCCCACGTAGAGGCCGACCAGGCCGGCCAGCGCCGCGGCGAGCCTGCCGCGCTCGGCATCGTCCCTGGCCGTCTCCGCCGGCTCGAACCGGACGTTCTCCAGCAGGCCGACCTCGCCGTCGGCGAGCGAGCCGGCCAGCCGCCTGGCCGACTCCCCGGCCACGTCGGCGGCGAGCGGGACCGGCCGCCCGAGGAGCTGGCCCAGGCGCTCGGCGACCGGGCGCAGCGACGGCCCGGCCGCGGCCCGGGACGCGAAGTCCTCGCCCCGCGGGCGGCCCAGGTGCGCGCAGATCAGCACCCGGGCGCCCCGCCCGGCCAGGTCGGTGATCGTCGGCATGCTGGCCCGGATCCGGCCGTCATCGGTGATCACCGCACCGTCGAGCGGCACATTGAGGTCAGCGCGCAGGAGCACGACGCGCCCGCCGACCGCCAGGTCGGAGATCGACTTCACAGGCTGGCCGCCACCATCGCGGTCAGGTCGGCGAGCCGGCTGGAGTAGCCCCACTCGTTGTCGTACCAGCCGACCACCTTGACCTGGTCGCCGGACGCCATCGTGAGCAGCGAGTCGAACGTGCACGAGTACGGCGTCCCGACGATGTCGGAGGAGACGATCGGGTCGGCGGTGTACTTCAGGTACCCCTTCAGCGGCCCTTCCGCCGCGGCCGCCGCGTAGGCCTCGTTCACCTCCTCGACGCCGGCCTCCCGCTCCAGCTGGACGACCAGGTCGGTGACCGAGCCGTCCATGACCGGCACCCGCATGGCGATGCCGTCCAGCTTCCCCTTCAGCTCCGGGAGAACCAGCGAGGTCGCCCGGGCGGCACCGGTGGTGGTCGGGATGATGTTCTGCGCGGCGGCCCTGGCCCGCCGCAGGTCCTTGTGCGCGTAGTCGAGGATGACCTGGTCGTTGGTGTAGGCGTGGATGGTCGTCATCAGGCCCTTGACGATGCCGAAGCCGTCGAGCAGCACCTTGGCGAGCGGGGCGACGCAGTTGGTCGTGCAAGAGGCGTTCGAGATGATCCGGTGAGCCGACGGGTCGTACCGGCCGTCGTTCACCCCCATCACGATCGTGATGTCCTCGCCCTTGGCGGGCGCGGAGATGATCACCTTCTTGGCCCCGGCCCGCAGGTGCTTGGCCGCGCCGGCGGCGTCAGTGAACAAGCCGGTGGACTCGATGACGATGTCGACGCCCAGGTCGCCCCAGGGCAACGCCTGCGGGTCCCGCTCGGCGAGCCAGGCGAGCGTGCGGTCCCCGACCACGAGGCCGTCACCGGTGGCGCGGACGTCCACGTCGAGCGTGCCGAGCACCGTGTCGTACTTCAGCAGGTGCGCGAACGTCGCGATGTTCCCGAGGTCGTTGACCGCCACGATCTCGAAGCCAGGTGCCCGGCTCTCATGCACGGCCCGCCAGAAGTTCCTGCCGATCCGGCCGAACCCGTTGATTCCCACCCGGACGGTCACGCGGTGCTCCCCTTCGCCTCGTAGCTGCCTGCCGCGCCGCTGGCCAGCGGCGGGACCGGAGCGCGCAGGCCGCGCCTCACGCGCACGATAACATCGTGCCCGCACCGCGCCCAGCGCCAACGTCCCCCGCCGGCATGGCCCAACGTCCCGGCCCAGCGGGCCGTGGGGGCCGGGCTCGGGCGCGCCGACGCCCGGCGCTCAGGGCAGCATGTCCGGGGTGAGCTGCGCCTCAGTGGTGGGCACGCCGAGCTCGATCGCCCGCCGGTCGGCGAGCGCGAGCAGCCGCCGGATCCGCCCGGCGATCGCGTCCTTGGTCAGCGGCGGGTCGGCGAGCTGGCCGAGCTCCTCCAGGCTCGCCTGGCGGTGCCTCATCCGCAGCTGCCCGGCCGCGATCAGGTGCCCGGGGGCGTCGTCGCCGAGGATCTCCAGCGCTCGCTCCACCCGGGCGCCGGCGGCGACCGCTGCCCGCGCGCTCCGGCGCAGGTTCGCGTCGTCGAAGTTCGCCAGCCGGTTGGCGGTCCCCCGGACGGCGCGCCGGACTCGGCGCTCCTCCCAGGCGAGCACGGCGCCGTGCGCGCCGAGCCGGGTGAGGATCGCGCTGATCGCATCCCCGTCGCGGATCACCACGCGGTCGACCCCCCGCACGTCACGGGCCTTGGCCGCGACCTTCAGCCGCCGCGCCGCGCCCACCATCGCGAGCGCGACCTCCGGGCCCGGGCAGGTCAGCTCCAGCGACATCGACCGCCCGGGCTCGGTGAGCGAGCCGTGGGCGAGGAACGCACCGCGCCAGGCGGCCTCGCAGTCGCAGGCGGCGCCGGCCACCACCTGCCGCGGCAGGCCGCGGACCGGCCGCCCCCGGCCATCGACCAGCCCGGTCTGCCTGGCCAGGCTGTCGCCGTCCTTGGCGACCCGGACGACGTACCTGCTGCCCTTGCGCAGCCCGCCGGGCGCGACCACGATCAGCTCGGAGGCGTGGCCGAAGACCTCCATGATGTCCCGGCGCAGCCGCCGGGCCGCCGCGCCGGTGTCCAGCTCGGCCTCGACCATGATGTGGCCGTTGCTCAGGTGCAAGCCGCCGGCGAACCGGAGCAGGGTCGACACCTCGGCCTTGCGGCAGCACGGCTTGAGCACGCTCACCCGGCTGAGCTCGTCCTTGACCAGGCCGGTCAGCGCCACGCTCTCACTCCCCCTCGAAGATCCGCCCGAGCGCGCCCGCGAGCCGCCGCGGGTCGTGCCGGTCCGGCCGCCCGGCCATCGCCAGGTCGGCGAGGACCAGCCGCCCGCCGAGCAGGCCGGTCGCCTCCTTCAGTTCCGCCACCGCGCCCCGCACCGCGGCCCGGTCGGCCAGCACGACATCGATGCCCAGCGCCGGGGCGTGCCGCGCGAGCACCTCCAGGTGCGCGCGCGGCGAGAAGCCGTCGGTCTCCCCCGGCTGGGGCGCCAGGTTCAGCGCCACCAGCCGACGCGCCCGCGTGGCGACCAGCGCCGCGGCCAGGTCCGGCACCAGCAGGTGCGGGATCACGCTGGTGAACCACGAGCCGGGGCCGAGCACCACCCAGTCCGCCTCGGCGACCGCCTGGACGGCCTCGGCGCAGGCGGGCGGGTCGGCCGGCATCAACGACACCGACCGTACCCGGCCGGTCGTCGTCGCGCAGGCAACCTGGCCCCGCACCGTGGTGACCTCGCCGGGGCGATCCGGGTCGATCCCCTCCACCTCGGCGGCCAGCTCGAGCGGGACCGATGCCATCGGCAGCACCCTCCCGTGGGCGCCGAGCAGCCGCGCGACCCAGTCGAGTCCCTGGACCGGGTCGCCGAGCAGCTCCCAGAGCGCGACGATGAGCAGGTTCCCCACGGCATGGCCGCCCAGCTCCCCCGACCCGGTGAACCGGTGCTGGACCACCCGGCTCCAGGTGGTGCCCCAGGAGTCGTCGCCGCATAGCGCGGCGAGCGCCATCCGCAGGTCCCCGGGGGGGAGCACGCCGTACTCGCGCCGCAGCCGGCCGCTCGACCCGCCGTCGTCCGCGACGGTGACGATGGCGGTCAGGTCCCGGGTCACCCGGCGCAGCGCCGACAGCGAGGCGAACAGGCCGTGCCCGCCCCCGAGCGCCACCACGCGCCGCCTGGCCGGCCGCGCCGCCCCGGCCCCGGGCACCCCGGCCCCGGGGACGCGCGGCTCACTCACGCCCGAGATCGCGGTGCGTGACCCGCACTGCCGACCACGCGCCGCCCAGCCGCGCCGCGATCTCCTCGGCCATCACCACGCTGCGGTGCTTGCCGCCCGTGCAGCCGACCGCGACGGTCACGTAGAGCTTGCCGGCCCGCTCGTATCCCTCCAGCGCGATCTGCAGCACCCGCGCGTACGCGCCGAGGAACTCGGCCGCCCCCGGCTGCCCCAGCACGTAGTCCCTGACCGGCTGGTCCAGGCCGGTCAGCGGGGCCAGGTCGGGCACCCAGTGCGGGTTCGGCAGGAACCGGCAGTCGGCCACCATGTCGGCATCGACCGGCAGGCCGTACTTGAAGCCGAAGGAGAGCACGGTGACCCGGACCGTCGCTTCGCGGTCGCTCCCGAACCGCTCCCGGATACGCGCCCGCAGGTCGTGGATGTTGAGCCCCGAGGTATCCAGCACCAGGTCGGCGTCGGCCCTGACCTCCCGCAGCCGCGCTCGCTCGGCGGTGATCCCGTCGACCACCCGCCCGCCGTCCTGCAGCGGGTGGGGCCGGCGGACGTTCTCGAAGCGGCGCACCAGGGTCTCGTCGCTGGCCTCCAGGAACAGCACGTACGGGCGCGCCCCGGCGTCCTGCAGCTCGGTGATCACCGGCTTGAGGTCCGCGGAGAACGCCCGGCTGCGCAGGTCCACCACCGCGGCGATCCTGGGGACGTCCGCCCTGGCCCGCCTGGCCAGCTCCAGCATCGTCACCAGCATCGCCGGCGGGAGGTTCTCGGCGACGAACCAGTCGAGGTCCTCAAGCGCCTTGGCCGCCGATGACCGGCCGGCGCCCGACATGCCGGTGATGATGACGATCTCGGGCGCCCCGCCGTGCTGTGCCGCGGTCACCGCGCCACCTGCCCGCGGGGTGCCGCCGCGCCCCGCCCGCCGTCGTCCCGCCCGCCGTCGTCCCGCCCGCCGTCGGCGTGCCCGCCGTCGGCGTGCCCGTCACGCCCGCCCGGGCCGGCCAGCGCCCGCGCTACCGTCTCGGCCAGCCGCGGCCCGAACCCCTCCACCTCGGCGATCTGGTCGGGCGTGGCCTGGCGCAGCCTGCGGACCGAGCCGAAGTGCCGCAGCAGGGCCGCGCGCCGGGCCGGGCCGAGCCCGGGCAGCCCGTCCAGCTCACTGGCGGTCTGCGCGGCCGTGCGCCTGGCCCGGTGGTAGGTGATCGCGAACCGGTGCGCCTCGTCCCTGACCCGCTGCAGCAGGTAGAGCCCCTCGCTGGTGCGCGGCATGATGACCGGGGCGTCCTCGCCGGGCAGCCACACCTCCTCCAGGCGCTTGGCCAGGCCGCAGACGGCGACGTCGGTGACGCCAAGCTCGGTGAGCGCCCGGACCGCGGCCTCGACCTGCCCGGCGCCGCCGTCGATCACGACCAGCCCGGGCGGGTAGGCGAAGGCGCGCCGGCGGCCCTCCCCGTCCACCTGCCCCGGGCCGGCGGCCTGCTCGCGCGCGGCCTGATCGCGCTCGGCCAGGTACCGCCGGAACCGGCGGGTGACGACCTCGCGGATCGCGGCCAGGTCGTCGGTGCCGCCCGCACCCCTGACCTCGAACTTGCGGTACTCGGACTTGCGCGCCAGGCCGTCCTCGAACACCACCATGGAGGCGACCACGTGAGTGCCCTGCAGGTTGGACACGTCGTAGCACTCGATCCGCAGCGGCGGCGAGTCGAGCCCGAGCGCGTCGGCGATCTCCTGCAGTGCCCGGCTGCGCGTGGTCAGGTCGCTCGCCCGCCGGGTCTTGTGCAGGGCCAGCGCCTCGGCGGCGTTCCTGGTCACGGTCTCCAGCAGGGCCTTCTTGTCGCCGCGCCGCGGCACCCGCAGGCTCACCCGCCCGCCGCGCCGCGCCGCGAGCCAGTCCTGCACCGTGACCGCGTCGGGCGGGAGCACGGGAACGAGCACCTCCTGCGGGACCGCCGCCCGGTCCGCCTCGCCGGGGGCATCCTGCCCGCGGGCGCCCGTTCCGGCCAGGCCGGCGCCCTGCTCGGAGGCCGGGTCGTCCCGGTAGACCTGGCCGAGGAAGTGCTCGACCAGCCCGGCGGCGGTCACGTCCTCGACCTTGTCCACCACCCATCCGCGCTGCCCCCGGACCCGGCCGCCGCGCACGTAGAACACCTGGACCGCCGCCTCCAGCTGGTCCTCGGCCAGGCCGATCACATCGCAGTCGGTGCCGTCCGGGAGCACCACGGCCTGCTTCTCCAGTGCCCGCCGCAGCGCCTGCAGGTCGTCGCGGAGCCTGGCCGCCAGCTCGAACTCCTCGGCCCTGGCCGCCTCGAGCATCTGGGCCTCGAGCCGCTTGGTGAACCGGGCGGCCTGGCCCGCCATGAAGTCACAGAACTCCTCCGCCAGCCGACGGTGCTCGGCGGCGCTGATCCGGCCCACGCACGGCGCCAAGCACTTGCCGATGTAGCCGAGCAGGCATGGCCGGCCGACCTGGCCCGCCCGCTTGAACACCCCGGCCGAGCAGGTCCGGACCGGGAAGACCCGCAAGAGCGTGTCCACGGTCTCGCGGATCGCCCACGCGTGCGAGTACGGCCCGAAGTACCGCACCCCGCGCCGCTTGGTGCCGCGCAGGACGGTCACCCGCGGGTACTCCTCGTTCATCGTGACCGCGAGGTAGGGGTAGCTCTTGTCATCGCGGTACTTGACGTTCCACCGCGGGTCGAACTCCTTGATCCAGGAGTACTCGAGCTGGAGCGCCTCGACCTCGGTGGAGACCACCGTCCACTCGACCCCGGCGGCGTCCAGCAGCATCGACTGGGTCCGCGGGTGCAGGCTCGCGAAGTCGGAGAAGTACGAGTTCAGCCGGGCGCGCAGGTTCTTGGCCTTGCCGACGTAGACCACGCGGCCGTGGACGTCGCGGAACCGGTAGACCCCTGGCGACTCGGGCACCGAGCCAGGCGCCGGGCGGTAGGTTGCCGGATCTGCCACGCAGCCACTCTATTCACCCCGCGGCGGACCTCGGCAGCCTCAGGCCGCGGGTGACGCCGGCCGTCCCCCGGCCGCCATCGGCCCCAGGTCACGCCGTCAGTCCCAGGTCACGCCGTCAGTCCCAGGTCACGCCCGTGACCCTTCCGCGGGGGCGAACATGACGATCACGGCGAGGTCGGCGGTCACCCCGGTGAAGCGGTGCGGCTCGCCGGCCGGGACGTAGATCACCGAGCCGGGGCCGACCGGGACCCGCTCGCCGCCCGCCTCGAACGACGCCCGGCCCGCGGTCACCACGTACACCTCGTCCTCGGTGTGCGGTTCCTGTTCGTCCGCGCCGTCGGCCGGGATCGAGTACGTGCCGACGCTGAGGTCCGCCACGCGCAGCTGCTCGGCCCAGTGCGCGCCGCCCGGCTCGTCCGGCCTGGTGAACTCCCCCGCCCCGGTGATCACCCGCATCCGTGCCTCCCGCCTGGAAACCGGCCCGCGGCCCGGCCGGCCGCGCCGGCCCGCGGGCTCCATCCTGGCAGATCCTCACTCGCTCCCTTCGCCCAGGCCCGGCCGGTCCGGCCCGGTGTGCCACGCTGGCCTGGTGCCGGTCTTCGTCATCGCCAGCGCCCTCGCCGCCGTCGCCTGGCTCTACCTGATCGCCGGCCACGGCGGGTTCTGGCGGACCAGCCAGCGGCTGCCTCCGGCGGCCCCGCCCGGGGCGGCCCCGCCCGGGGCGGCCGGCCGGGTCGTGCGGCCCGCCGCCCGGTGGCCGGACGTGGTCGCGGTCGTCCCGGCCAGGGACGAGGCCGAGATGCTGCCGCAGGTTCTGCCGGGCCTACTCTGCCAGGACTACCCGGGGCGGCTGCGGGTGGTGCTGGTCGACGACGAGAGCCGCGACGGCACCGCGGCAGTGGCCGCCGCCGCGGCCGCCGCCGCGGCCGCGGCGGACCCGCGGGCGGCGGGACGGCTGACGGTGATCGCGGGGCGGCCGGCGCCGGCCGGGTGGGCGGGCAAGGTCTGGGCCATGCAGCAGGGGGTGCAGGCGGCGGGCGAGGCGGAGTACATCCTGTTCACCGACGCGGACATCGCCCACGCGCCGGGCACGCTGACCGCGCTGGTCGGCGCGGCGCGTGACCGCGGCAGGGCGCTAGTCTCCCAGATGGCCCTGCTGCGCACCGCGACGCCCGCCGAGCGGCTGCTGATCCCCGCGTTCGTGTACTTCTTCGCGATGCTCTACCCGTTCCGCCGGGTCAGCCGGCCCGCCTGCCGCACCGCGGCCGCGGCGGGCGGCTGCATGCTCGTCGCGCGGGAGGCGCTGGACGCCGCCGGGGGCCTGGCGCGGATCGCCGGGGCGCGCATCGACGACGTCGCGCTCGGCGCGCTGATCAAGCGGTCCGCGGGCGGGGACTGCTGGCTGGGGTTCAGCACCGACGTGACCAGCCTGCGCCGCTACGAGCGGCTCTCGCACATCTGGGACATGGTCGCCCGCAGCGCCTACACCCAGCTGCGCCACAGCCCCGCGATGCTCGCCGCGACCGTGGCCGGACTGGCCTGGCTGTTCCTGCTCCCGGTCGCCGCGGCCCTGGCCGGCCTCGCGATGCTCGCCGCGGCGGGCACCGGGCCGGGCCGCCTTGGCGGCCAGGCAGTCCCGCTGGCCGTGGCAGGGCTGGCCGCCTGGGCGATCATGTCCGTGACGTACCTGCCCGTGCTCCGGCTGTGCCGGCTCTCCGCGCTGCGGGCCCCGGCGCTGCCGCTGGCCGCCGCGCTCTACGCGGCGATGACGGTGAGCTCGGCCTGGCGGCACCACCGGGGCCGCGGCGGCGCGTGGAAGGGGCGGACCATCCCCCGTCCGCCGCCCGGCGCGCGCCGCCCGGCACGCTCCCGCCGGTGAACGCGCGGCCGGGCGGGCGTCACAGCCGCTCGAACCGGGCCTGGAAGAACCTCAAGTGGCGGGGCTCATAGGTCATGGCCAGCCCCTTCGCCTCGCCGCGCCGGGCATGCACCGCCTCGACCGCCTCGGCCACGATGTCCATGTGCGCCTGGGTGTACACCCGGCGCGGGATGGCCAGCCGGGTGAGCTCCAGGCTGGGCCGATGGTGGTCGCCGGTCACCGGGTCCCGGCCCGCCGAGACGATGCCCCGCTCCATGCCGCGGATCCCCGAGTCCAGGTAGAGCTCGGCGGCCAGCGTCTGCGCGGGGAAGGCGTCCTGCGGCAGGTGCGGGTAGAAGCGCCGGGCGTCGAGGAAGACCGCGTGCCCGCCCACCGGCCTGACGATCGGCACGCCGGCCGCGCCGAGCAGGTCGGCGAGGTAGCGGACCTGGCCGATGCGAGCCCGGATGTGATCCTCATCGACCGACTCGGCGATCCCGGCCGCCATCGCGGCCATGTCGCGCCCGGCGAGGCCGCCGTAGGTGTGCAGGCCCTCGAAGACCACGACCAGGCCGCGGGCCTCCTCGAACAGCGCCTCGTCGTTGAGCGCGAGCCAGCCGCCGATGTTGACCAGGGAGTCCTTCTTGGCCGACATCCAGGCGCCGTCGGTGTAGGAGCAGAACTCCCGCAGGATCTCCGCGACCGTCTTGTCCGCGTAGCCGTCCTCGCGCTCCTTGATGAAGAACGCGTTCTCCACCATGCGCGTGGCGTCCAGGAAGACCCGCAGCCCGTGCCGGTCGGCGAGCCGGCGAAGGCCGCGGGCGCAGGCCATGCTCACCGGCTGCCCGCCGGCCATGTTCACGGTCCCGGCCAGGCTCACGTAGGCGATCCGGCCGGCTCCCTCGCGCTCGATGAGCGCCGCCAGCTTGCCCAGGTCGACGTCGCCCTTGAACGGGTGCTCGCTGGCCGGGTCGTGAGCCTCGTCGATGATCACGTCCACGAAGACCCCGCCGGCCCGCTCCTGGTGCGCCCGGGTGGTGGTGAAGTACATGTTCCCGGGCACGAGCTGGCCCGGCGAGATCGCGATCTGGCTGATCAGGTGCTCGGCGCCGCGGCCCTGATGGACCGGGACCACGTGCCGGTACCCGTAGACGGCGCGGACCGCCTCCTGCAGCTCGAAGAAGTTCCGCGATCCGGCGTAGGCCTCGTCGCCCAGCATCAGCGCCGCCCACTGGCGGTCGCTCATCGCGCTGGTGCCCGAGTCGGTCAGCAGGTCGATGTAGACATCCTCGGATCTGAGCAGGAACGTGTTGTAGCCGGCCGCCGCGAGGGCGCGCTCGCGCTCCCCGGGGGTGGTCATCCGCAGCGGCTCGACCATCTTGATCTTCCAGGGCTCGGCCCAGGAGCGGCGGCCGAGCTGCCGGCCGGTGGTCTGCGGCAGGTGCGTGGTCATGCCGCCAGCCTCCGCCCGGAAGCTGGAATGCACAATAGCCTGATATTCTGCTGGACAAAATGTCCAGTGATAACGCGATCAGCTAGTCAGGATGAGGTGCGCTTGACTAGCCTGGCGGCCACCTGGAGGCTCCGGCGCCCGTGCCCGGGCGCCGGGGGCCGTGCGGGACGTCACTGCTCGAAGGCCTCCGGGGGCGGGCAGGCGCAGACCAGGTGGCGGTCGCCGTAGGCGGAGTCGATCCGGCGCACCGGGGGCCAGTACTTCGACCGCCGGTCCCCGCCCGCCGGGTAGGCGGCCTGCGCGCGGCTGTAGGGATGCTCCCAGGAGTCGGCGAGCAGCATCGACGCGGTGTGCGGCGCGTTCTTCAGCGGGTTGTCCGCCCGGTCGAGCTCGCCTGATGCCACCCTCTCGATCTCCCCCGCGATCGCGATCATCGCGTCGCAGAACCGGTCGATCTCGGCCAGGTCCTCGCCCTCGGTCGGCTCTACCATCAGCGTCCCGGCGACCGGGAACGACATGGTCGGCGCGTGGAATCCGTAGTCGATCAGCCGCTTGGCGACGTCCTCGGCGGTGATCCCGGTGCGGGCCGTGACCGGCCGCAGGTCCAGGATGCACTCGTGCGCGACCAGGCCGTTCTGCCCGGTGTAGAGCACCGGGAAGTGCGGGCCGAGCCGGCGCGCGATGTAGTTGGCGTTGAGGATCGCCACCTGCGTGGCGCGGCGCAGCCCGTCGGCCCCCATCATCGCCACGTACATCCAGGAGATCGGCAGGATCCCCGCCGACCCGAACGGCGCGGCGGCCACCGGCCCGGTCCGCAGCGGGGCCGGGACCTCCCCCGTCGACGCCCCGACGACCGCCACGTCCGGCAGCATCGGGTGCCTGGGCAGGAACGGCGCCAGGTGGGCGCGGACCGCCACCGGCCCTACGCCCGGCCCGCCGCCGCCGTGCGGGATGCAGAAGGTCTTGTGCAGGTTCAGGTGGGACACGTCCGCGCCGAACTCGGCCGGGCGGGCCAGCCCGACCAGCGCGTTCAGGTTCGCCCCGTCCACGTAGACCTGCCCGCCCGCAGCGTGGACCAGCCCGCAGACCTCCTCGACCGTGGCCTCGAAGACCCCGTTGGTCGACGGGTAGGTGAGCATGATCGCCGCCACGGACCCGGCGTGCGCCGCCAGCTTCGCGCGCAGGTCGCCCAGGTCGATCGCGCCGTCCGGGCCGCACCGGACCACCACCACCCGCAGCCCGGCCAGTGCCGCGGAGGCCGCGTTGGTGCCATGCGCGGACTCGGGGATCAGGCAGACGGTCCGGCCCGGCTCGCCGCGGGAGGCATGGTAGTGCCGGATCGCGAGCAGGCCGGACAGCTCGCCCTGCGAGCCTGCGTTCGGCTGCAGCGACACCGCGTCGTAACCGGTGATCTCGCAGAGGGCCTCCTGCAGCCCGGCGATCAGCTCGTGGTAGCCGGCCGCCTGCTCCGGCGGCGCGAACGGGTGCAGCCCGGCGAATTCCGGCCAGCTGACCGGCTCCATCTCCGCTGCCGCGTTCAGCTTCATCGTGCACGAGCCGAGCGGGATCATCGACCGGTCCAGGGCGATGTCGAAGTCGGCGAGCCTGCGCAGGTAGCGCAGCATGGCGGTCTCGTTGCGGTGGGCGGAGAAGACCGGATGGGTCAGGTACGGGCTGGTCCGCGCCAGGCCGGCCGGGATGCCAGGCGGCTGCTCCCCCGCCGGAGTGACCGGCGCGGCCACCGCGGTGCCGGTGATCGCCGCGGCGACCGCGGCGACGTCCGCGTCAGTGGTGGTCTCGTCGCAGGCGACCTGGACCAGGTCCGGCCCTGCCAGGTGCAGGTTGTAGCCGGCGGCCCTGGCCCGCTCGACCGCGGCGCCGGCCCCGCCGGGAACGATCACGCCGATCGTGTCGAAGAACGCGCCGTGCCGGACCCGCAGCCCGGCGGCGGTCACGGCCGCGGCCAGGCTGGCTGCCTTGCCGTGGACCCGCCGGGCGATCGCGGCCAGCCCGTCCGGGCCGTGCCAGGCGGCGTACATCGCGGCGACCACCGCGAGCAGCACCTGCGCGGTGCAGATGTTGCTCGTCGCCTTCTCCCGCCGGATGTGCTGCTCGCGTGCCTGCAGCGCGAGCCGGAGCGCCGGGCGGCCGTCGGCGTCCACCGACACCCCGACCAGCCGGCCGGGGAGCTGGCGCTTGAGCTCGTCGCGGACGGCGATGTAGCCGGCGTGCGGGCCCCCGTACCACATCGGCACCCCGAACCGCTGGGTGCTGCCGACCGCGATGTCGGCCCCGAGCTCGCCGGGCGGCATCAGGAGCGTGAGCGCCAGCGGGTCCGCGGCGATCACCGCGAGCGCGCCGGCGGCGCGGGCCGCCTCGATGGCCGGCCGAGGGTCGCGGATCTCGCCGCTGGCCCCCGGGTACGGCAGCAGCACGCCGAACAGGCTGCCCTCCGCCTGCGCCGCGATCAGGTCGGGCGTGACCCGCCCGGTCACCAGGCCGATGCCCAGCGGCTCGGCCCTGGTCGCCAGCACCGCCAGCACCTGGGGCAGGCAGTCCGAGTCGGCCAGGAAGACCTGGCCCCGCCCGGCCGCCCGGCGGGCCAGCGTCATCGCCTCCGCCGCCGCCGTCGCCTCGTCCAGCATCGACGCCCCGGCCACCGGCAGCCCGGTCAGGTCCTCGATCATGGTCTGGAAGTTCAGCAGCGCCTCCAGCCGGCCCTGCGAGATCTCCGGCTGGTACGGCGTGTACGCGGTGTACCAGGCCGGGTTCTCCAGCACGTTCCGCCGGATCACTGGCGGCGTGATCGTCCCGTGGTAGCCCAGGCCGATCATCGAGGTCAGCACCGTGTTCTTGGCCGCGATCGCGCGCAGCGCGGCGAGCGCGGCCTCCTGCGTCAGCGGCTCGGGCAGGTGCAGCGGCTTGCGGATCGCCAGCCCGGCCGGCAGCGCTGCCTCGGCCAGCTCGTCCAGGCTGGCATGGCCGATCGCGGCGAGCATCCGCTGCTGCGCGCCGGAGTCCGGGCCGATGTGCCGTCGTGCGAAGTCGTCCATCTGAGCCTCCGGGCGGGTGCCGGGTTGCCCGGGCGGCGCCGCCGCCCGGCTCCCCCTCTGTCGCCCGCCGGCTCCAGAGTCGCCTGTCCCGTCCGGTCCTGGTGCCTGAGAGGTTCCGGGGAGGTTGCCCCTTCGGCGCCGCGTGCCCGCGGACTCTCCCGGACGGTGTCGCTGGCGTTATCCGAGCCTACTCCTGCCGCGGCGGGAACGGGGCGCGCGCCGGACCGTTCCTGCCGCCGGGCGGTGCCCGCCCGGGCCGGCCGGCGCCACGCGGGGGGACCACGTCCTCGCCTGCCCGCCCCAACCACGCCGGCCTGCCAGGCTGGCGTCATGCCGGTACCTGGCGACGGCGACGTGCGGGAGCTCCTGGCTGAGGCCGCCGGGGAGCGGAACGCTGCCTCGCGGGCCTGGAGCACCGCCGGGTGGCCCCTGACGACGCGGCGCTGGCCGGGCTGGCCCGCCTTGACGAGCCATTGCCGGAATCGGCGGCAGCCGCGAGCGCCACGTTGGCGCTGCTGGATGAGGCGGGATCCCCGGCCACGGTCGCGATCGCGGGCGGCCGCTACCTCGGCTTCGTCACCGGGGGCTCTCGCCCTGTGGCGCTGGGCGCCGCACGGCTGGCGACGGCGTGGGATCAGAATGCCGCGCTGCCGGTGATGTCGCCAGTCGCAGCCCGCCTGCATGAGGTCGTGACGCGCCGGCTGATCAGCCTCTTCGGCCTGCCGGCCGGGAGCGCCGCGGTCTTCGTGACCGGTGCCGCGGGCTACCTGCCCCCGGGAGGCCGGGTTCGAGGCAATGCGCCACACCCCTCAGGCCTCCCGGCGGGCGCGCCAGGTCGAGGTGCGGGCGGTGCTCGCGCCCTTGGCCGGCAGGGCGCGGCCGATCTGGTCGCCAGGACCTGCCGCCACGCCCAGACGATGGCCTCCAGCCTGCGCGACGCCGGCCTGGAAGTGCTGAACGAGGTGGTGCTGAACCAGGTGCTGGTGCGCGCACCAACCGACCGCCTGACGCTGGACCTCGTCGCGGCCGTCCACGGGGATGGAACCTGCTGGTGCGGGCCGACCACCTGGCAGAGCCGGCCGGCCATGCGGATCAGCATCTGCGGCTGGGCGACATCCGGCCACGACGTCGAGGCGAGCGCGGATGCCATCGTCGCCGCGTGCCGGCACGTGCGCGCGCACCGGCGCAGGTAGGCCCGGCGGTGGCCGCGCCCGCGCCCGGGCGGGCCCGGGTCGACGCGGCCCGGTCAGCCGGCGGATCGCGCGCGGGCCTCGATGATGTCGGCTGCCCGCACCAGGCCCTGGCGCGACCTGATCCGCGCGGAGGCCCGGGCCAGCCGGGCCCGCAGCCCGGCGTCGCCGAGCAGGCCGGTGATCGCGCCCTGCAGCTGCTCGTCGGTGCACCGGTACGGGTCGAGCCGCACGCCCAGGCCGAGCTCGGCGATCCGCTGGGCGTTGTCGTGCTGGTCCCAGAACAGCGGCAGCACGATCATCGGCTTGCCGAAGTGCAGGCACTCGGTCACCGTGTTGTTGCCGCCGTGCGTGATCACCAGGTCGGCGAGCGGCAGCACCGAGGTCTGCGGCAGGAACTGCGCGCCCCACATGTTCGGCGGGAGCTCGATCTCGTGGTGCAGCGGGCCCTTGGAAACGATGTAGCGGTGCGGGGTCTGCGCGAGGCAGGCGATCAGCCGGCGCATCAGGCCGACGTCCGCCGAGCCGAGCGAGCCCAGCGAGAAGTAGATCAGCGCCCCGCCGCCCGCGGCGAGCTCGCCGGGCAGGGTGAACGCCGCGTCGGTCCGGCGCACCGACGAGTCGATCCGGTGCCACGCCGGGCCGAGCGGCCGCTGCCTGGGGTAGTCGGCGACCTCGGGGTACACGTAGATGTTGGCCGCCCCTTCCCCGATGAACTCCAGGTAGGGCAGCGGCCCGGCGCCACGGCTGGTGACCCACTCGTTGAACTCGCCCCACAGGCCCGCGTGCACCCGCTCGTACTCGGCGCGGAACTCCGCCCACCCGGCGCGGTCCGCGGACGGGTAGCCGGAGAACGCCGGCGGCAGCGCGGGGTCCTTCACCTCCAGCGGGTTGCACGAGACGATCCGGATGAACGGGACGCCGGCCGTGGTCAGCGCCGGGAACGCGACGACGTTGTCCTCGACGATCACGTCGGGCCGGGCCCGGGCGATGATCTCGGTGAGCTGGTCGTGGCTGTACCTGGCGCCTGCGATCAGCTCCTCCCAGACCGGCCTGATCCACGTGGCCAGCTGCTCGATCGTGGGCTTGCGGAACTCGCCGGCGGTGCGGGCCACGAAGTCCTTCCAGAACTGGCCCGCGTCCTGCCCTGCGGTGCCGGCCGCCGGCTCGGACAGGCTCACCAGGTCCTCGGTGAAGCCGAGCGGTGCCAGCTTGCCTTCCCACGACGCCTCGGCCGCGAACACGACCCGGTGCCCGCGTTCCCGGAGCACGTCGCCGATCCCGACGCAGTTGTTCGTCGGCCCGTAGGCGCTCTCCGGCATGAACAAGATCGTCAGTGGCCGGCCGGCCATCGGCAGCTCCTCAGCGTGCGGAACGGCAGCCCAGGCTACGGGCATGCCAGCCCGGATGATACCGGTATCCGGCCAGAGGCCGCATGTGCGCCTGCGACGGGACGGGCACCTGGATCCCGCGGCGGCCGCCGGCCGCCCGGCTCAGCTCGTCGGCGAGCCGGCCCTGCGGGCGCGCCTGCGGGCCAGTTCATCGGCCCGGTCATGGTCGCCGTGCGGCTGCGCGCCCGCCTCGACGGCGTCGGCCGGCAGCTCGGCGAGCGTGCCCTCCACCTCCTGCCAGACCCGGCCGAGTGCGATGCCGAAGACGCCCTGGCCGCCCTGCAGCAGGTCCACGACCTCGTCGGGGGAGGTGCAGCCGTAGACGCTGACGCCGTCGCTGACCAGCGTGACCTGGGCCAGGTCGGTGGTCCCGTGCTCGCGCAGGTACGCGACCGCAGCCCGGATCTGCTGCAGCGAGATGCCGGTGTCGAGCAGCCGCTTGACCACCCGCAGCACCAGGATGTCGCGGAACCCGTACAGGCGCTGGGAGCCCGATCCCCTGGCCGGCCGCACGCTCGGCTCGACCAGCCCGGTCCGCGCCCAGTAGTCGAGCTGGCGGTAGGTGATGCCCGCCGCCGCGCACGCGGTCGGTCCCCGGTACCCCACGTCCTCGGGCGGCGGCGCGACCTCGTCGTCGAAGAGCAGGCCCTGCTCGCCCGCCTGCTGGGCGGCGGCGCTGCGCTCCTCGTCGCGCTGATCCTGACCGTCGCCCTTGATTACCGCCACGCCCACCTCCGGCCGGGCATTCCCTGGTGCGGCGTCACCAGGTGCACGTTTCGCACGTTAGGCCCGGCCGATGATCGCGTCAACGATCACCGCCGGCGCGTCGCCGCGGGATTGCGGCCGAGTTCCGGCGCGCCACGACGGCCGCTGCGATCCCGTCCGCCGGGCACAGCGCGCGCGGACCGCCGCGCCGGGCGGCGCCGCGGCGCCAGGTGGCCGGGTGCGGCGTCAGGTCGCGCTGCCGAAGTCCTCGGGCGTGATGTTGTCGAGGAACTCGCGGAACTTCTCGACCTCGTCCTCCTGCTCGTCGGGAATCGAGACGCCCGCCTCATCGAGGATGTCCTCGTTCGCGTAGATGGTCGTCCCTGTGCGCAGCGCGAGCGCGATCGAGTCGGACGGGCGCGCGCTGACCGTGGTGCCGTTGGAGAAGACCAGGTCGGCGAAGAAGATCCCGTCCCGCAGCGCGGTGATGTTGACCTGCTTCAGCTCCACGCTCAGCGCCTGCAGGATGTCGCGCATCAGGTCATGGGTGAGCGGGCGGGCGGGCACCATGCCCTGCTGCGCGAAGGCGATGGCCGTCGCCTCCATCGGGCCGATCCAGATCGGCAGGTACCGCTGGCCGCCGGACTCCTTGAGCAAGACGATGGGCTGGTTCGTGGGCATCTCGACCCGGACGCCTACGACCTCCATCTGCTTCACCGCGACTCCGTCCTCACCTGAGCCTCATGCCGGCCTTGTTCCCGCTCAGCATCCCGAGCATTCTCCCTGCCAACGTACACCCGCCGCCGTGATGCGCCTGTCACCCCCGAGCTCAGGCGCTTGCGCCCCCGGCGCGCCCGCGGCCATCCCGTGCCGCGGGCGCGCGGGCCGCGGGCGGCCGCCGGCGGGCGGGAGCCGCGGCGGGCTCGGGCAGCTCGCCCCCGGGCAGGGCGGCCTCGGCCAGCGCCGACTCGATCAGGGCGCGGCGCAGCCGCAGCACCAGCGCGGCGATCTCGCGCGCGGTCCGTCCCGCCTGCTCCCTGGCCCGTGGGCTGCGCTGGCGCAGCACGGGCGCGACCAGCTGCTCGATCAGCGCCACGTCGCGCTCGGCTGAGGTCACCACCGGCCGCAAGTTCCGCGCCTGGACGCCATGCCTGGCGAGCCCGGCGACGGCGCACGCCACGTCGAGCGCGTCCTGGCCGTAGAGCCGGCCGGAGCGGCGGATCAGCCCATGGTCCTCCAGCTCGGCGAGCTGCTCGTCGTCGATGCCCGCGGCCTCGAGCAGGTCGCGCCGGCCGACCATCTCCGACCGGCCGCCGGCGCCGGCCTGCGGGCCCGGGTCATCCGGCCGGTCTCCAGGCCCCCGGCCGCCGGGACCGGCCTGGCCATGCTCAAGCCGCTCCCTGATCACGCGCAGCGGCAAGTAGTGATCACGCTGGGCGGCGAGGATGAACCGCAGCCTGGCGATGTCATCCGGGCTGAACCGCCGGTAGCCGGAGGGCGACCGAGCCGGGCTGATCAGCCCCTCGGATTCCAGGAAGCGGATCTTGGAGACGCTGACGTCAGGGAACTCGGTGCGCAGCTTGACAAGCACCTCGCCGATGCCGAGGTATGCCTGCGCAAACTGGCCGCTCATCCCGTCCCGCGAGGCTACCCGCCGTTCGCGGCATGCGAACGGCGGCCCTGCAAGAAGACCAGCCTGAACTTGCCGATCTGCACCTCGTCTCCGGCGTTGAGCATCACTTCCTCGATCCGGTCGCGGTTGACGTAGGTGCCGTTGAGGCTGCCGACGTCACGCACGGCGAAGCGCCCGCCGTGGCGGTAGAACTCCGCGTGGCGGCGGGAGACCGTCACGTCGTCGAGGAAGATGTCGCTGTCCGGCCGTCGGCCCACCTCGGTCAGATCGGAGTCGAGCAGGAACCTGCTCCCGGCGTTCGGCCCGCGCCTGACCACCAGCAGCGCCGTGTTCGGCGGCAGGGCGTCGAGCGCCGCCGCGTCGGGGGCCGGCTCCTCACCCGCCTCGGCCTCGGCCGGCTCGACGCCGGCGAAGATCATCGAGGTGGTCTCCCCGGCGGTGGCCCGCTCGGCCGCCTCCCTGGTCAGGGGCCTGCCGCAGTGCAGGCAAAAGCGCGCGTTCTCGGGATTCGCCTCGCCGCATCCGGTGCAGTAGACGCTGGGCATCTGGCCGCCTGGCCTCCCCCTCGGCGATCGCGCCGCGCTGACGACATGCGCCTCCGTCCGCACGCCCGCCGGGGCGGCAGTCGGCCGCGCATTCCACGCTACCTGCGGCGCCGGCCGCTGGTCCATCTGCCACGCGGCCTCGGCGGCCTCGCCGGGATGGCGCCCGCGCGGCGCCGAAGGCCGCGCCGCCACCACCTGCGCCCGGTTGCGACGCCTCCGCCAGATCACGCTGCCCACCTCCGGCACTCCGCGGCAGCCCGCCGGACGGGCGGCCGCCACTCAATGACGGCAATTGTCGCACGTCCTGGCCGGGCCACGCCGTCCTTCGCGGGGACCGGCCCGCCGGGAAGGCCGGCTCGCCGCCAGGGCCGGGCGCCGAGCGCAGGACGGGCGGCCAGGGGAGACCGCCGCCGCAGGGGGCAGAGCCGGCCGGCCCGCCAGGCCCCGGGGGATCAGCCATGCCGGGGCCGGCCCGCGTGCTCGATCACGCCGGCCCACTCGTCGAGCAGCGCCTGCGCGGCGTCGGCGTCGGCGGCCTCGGCCCACAGGTGCGTCAGGGCCTGGGTGGTGTCGGGCAGCACGAGCGCCCAGCTGCCGTCTGGCTCGATCACCCGCACGCCGTCGGTGGTGTCGATCGGGCGGTCCCTGGCCGCCTCGACGATCTTGCGCATCACGCTGCCCTTGGCTGCCCACGGTGTCGGCACGGTGCGCTTCAGCAGATGAGCCACGGGAATCCTGGCGTGGATCTGGCTCAGCGTGAGCCTCGTCCGCGCCACCAGGCCGACCAGGCGGGTGAACGCGGCGATGCCGTCGATGGACCGGGAGAACTCGGGCACCACGAACCCGCCGCGGCCGTCGGCCGCGAAGATCACGTCCTTGTCGGCCGTGGCCTCGTAGAGGCCGTGCGGGGAGGTCGGCGTCCAGCCCACCTCCACGCCGTGGAACCGGCACACCTGCTCGGCCACCCGGGTCGTGGTCACCGGGAGCGCCACCCGGCCGGACCGCCGCTCGGCGGCCACCAGGTCCAGCACGACGAGCAGCGCGCGGTCGTCGCTGACCAGGGCGCCCTTGTCGTCGATCAGCATGATCCGCTCGCCGACCGGGTCGAAGCGGACGCCGAACGCGGCCCGCGAGGAGTAGACCAGCTCGGACAGCCGGTGCACGTCCGCCCTGATCTGGGCGAGCGACTGGGTGGGCATCGCCTCGTCGAGGCGGTTGTTCACGGTGAGCACGTCGACGCCGATCCGGCCGAGCAGGCCGGGGAGCACCAGCGAGGCGGTGCCGCCGGCGCAGTCGGCGACCACCTTGAGCCCGGCCTCCCTGACCCCGGTCATGTCCACGCAGCGCAGCAGTTCGGACAGGTACGCCTCGACCACCCGGGGCGGGTAGGTCAGCTCGGCGATCTCCCCGGGGAACGCGCGCCGGTACTCCTGGCGGGAGAACACCCGCTCCAGCTTGCGCTGCACCGCCTGCGACAGGTCGGCGCCGTGCTCGTCGAAGAACAGGATGTCGATCGACTGCGGGTTCCCCGGCGTGGTCCGCATCGCGATCCCACCGCTGCAATCGCTGCGGGCCGTCTCGAAGCGGGCGACCGGCAGCGGCTGCGCCTCGAGGTCCACGACGTTGATCGCGCTCGCGTTCAGCGCCCCGTGGACGGCGCGCTTGAGCGCGCGCGCGGCGCGGGACACGTCCCGCGACGTGGTGACCGCCGAGCCCTTCGTCAGGATGGTCGCGTAGGCGCTGGCCAGCCGGACGCACAGCTCCGGCGTGATCTCCACGTTCACCAGCCCGGAGACGCCGCGCGGCCCGAACAGCGTGCGCTGGCCGCGCGACTCCCAGATCACGCTGGTGTTGACCACCGCGCCGGCCTCGATCGTCTTGAACGGGTAGACCCGGACGCCGGCCGACAGGTACGCCTCGGGCTCGATCACGCACTCGTCGCCGACGACCGCGCCCTCCTCGATCCTGGCGCTGGCCATCACGTCGGTGTTCTTGCCGATCACGCAGCCCCGCAGGGTCGCGCCGACGCCCACGTAGACGTTGCTGTGCACCACCGCGCGGTGCAGGAACGCGCCCTCCTTGACCACGACGTTGCTGCCGATCACGGTGACCTCGCGCAGCTGCGCGCCCGCCTCGATCTTGGCGTAGTCACCGATGCACAGCGGGCCGGTCAGCACCGCGTCCGGGTCGACCTCGGCGCCCTCGGCGACCCACACTCCCGGGGAGAGCTCGAACCCGTCGATGTCCGCCTTGACCTTCCCGGAGAGCACGTCGGCCTGGACCCGGTGGTAGGCCTCGTGCGTCCCCACGTCCTCCCAGTAGCCGTCGCTCACCCAGCCGAACAGCGGCGCGCCGCGCTCCAGCAGCCGCGGGAAGACGTCCGCCGACCAGTCGACCACCTCCCCGGCGGGCACCAGGTCGAGGACCTCGGGCTCCATCACGTAGATGCCGGTGTTCACGGTGTCGGAGAAGACCTGCCCCCAGGTCGGCTTCTCCAGGAAGCGCCGGATCCGGCCGTCCTCGCCGGCGATGACGATGCCGAACTCCAGCGGATCGGGCACCCGGGCCAGCGCGACGGTGACGATGGCGCCGTTCTCCTTGTGGAACCTGACCAGCTCCGACAGGTCGATGTCGGTCAGCGCGTCGCCCGAGATCACCAGGAACGGCGCGTCCCGCAGCGCGTCCTGAGCGTTCTTCACGCTCCCCGCGGTGCCCAGGGGGATGTCCTCGGTCGCGTACTGCAGGCGCATCCCGGCCTCTTCGCCGTCGCCGAAGTAGTTCCGCACCATGGAGGCGAGGAACTGGACGGTGACGACGGTCTCCTCGAAGTTGTGCCTGCGCAGGAGCCGCAGCACGTGCTCCATGATGGGCTTGTTGACCACCGGCAGCAGCGGCTTCGGCTGGTTGGCGGTCATCGGCCGCAGCCTGGTGCCCTCCCCGCCCGCCATCACTACGGCCCTCACCGCTTCGCTGCGCTCCCTCCACGACGAACGGGCTCCCGCCGGCTTGCCGCGGCCGCGGACCCGGTCATCGGCCGCGGCCCCGGCCGGCCGTCGCCCCGCCGGCCTCCCGGGGCTTCCTGCCCGCTGCCAGCAGCCGGCGGGCCTGCTCGGCGTAGAGCGCGGCGGCCCACCAGTACAGTGCAGTTCCCCAGAGCGCGAATGCCCAACCGACGACCGACGCCGCGGCGGAGTACGAGGTGGCGTGCGACCCGAGGAAGAGCAGGGGAAACGCGTAGAGCAGCGCGAGGGTCGCCGCCTTCCCCACGAAGCTCACCCGCAGCGGGCTCCAGCCGCGCGCCCGCAGCGCCAGCAGGACGATCCCCAGGAACAGCTCCCTCGCGCCGAGGACGCCGACCAGCCACCACGGGATGATGGACCTGATGGCCAGCGCGATGATCGTCGCCACGATGTACAGCCGGTCGGCCGCGGGGTCGAGGACCTCGCCGAGCCGGCTCTGCTGGCCCAGCGCGCGCGCGATCCGCCCGTCCAGCCAGTCGGACAGGCCGGCCGCTGCCAGCAGGCCGAGCGCCCACCAGTCGCCGGCGGCCGTGCGCACCCCGAGGACCAGCCAGACGAAGGCCGGCACGCCGAGCAGGCGGGCGATGCTGATGGCGTTGGGGATCGTGAGGATGCGCTGCGGCGCCGGAGGCTGGCCCGTCCCGGCGCCCGGCTCCCCGGGGGCTGACGGCACCCGGGGCTCCCCGGCGCCGGCCGGGCTGGCCCCGGCCGGGCGCTGGCGTGATCGCCCGGTCATCGTCGCGCCTCCCTCCCCGCGGCAGACGTTACGCGGCCGGCCTGCCTGCCCGCCACCCCGCGGACGGCTCGCTGGCCAGCGGGTTCGCAGTCACGCTGGCCGCCCTGCCCGGCGCCTGCGCCGCCGGCTGGCCGGGCTCGGTGACTTTCGCCCTGGCGGGGCGCGGGTGCTCGCGGACGGCAAGTCGGGCACCGGATACCTGCGGCGGGCGGGCCGGCTCGGCGCGATCGGCAGCCGGGCGGCCGGGGCCTGGCCTGCCCGCCCGGGCGTCACCTGCCCGCCCGGGCGATCACCTACTCCGACTGCCACAAGCTGGCGATGCCCTGCCCCACCCCGATGCACATCGTGGCCGCGCCCCGCCCGCCGCCGCGCCGGCGCAGCTCGTGCAGGAGCGTCGTGGTGATCCGGGCACCCGAGCAGCCGAGCGGATGGCCGATCGCGATCGCCCCGCCGTTGACGTTCACCAGGCCGGGGTCGCAGCCAAGCTGGTCGATCACTGCGACGGCCTGCGCCGCGAACGCCTCGTTGACCTCGATCAGCGCCAGGTCGCCGATCGCCCAGCCGGCCCGCTTGAGCACCCGCTCCATCGCCGGGACCGGGCCGATCCCCATGTAGTCGGGGTGCACCCCGGCCGAGGCGGCACCCACGTACCTGGCCAGCGGCCGGATCCCGGCGGCCTCCACGGCCCGCTCGGACATCAGGATCAGCCCGGCCGCGCCGTCGTTGAGCGGGGACGAGTTGCCCCCGGTCACCGTTCCCCCCTTGCGGAAGGCGGGCTCGCGCGCGGCGAGGTCGGCCATGGTCAGGTCTCCGCGGATCCCCTCGTCCGCCGTCACCGTGCCGCCGGGCGCCTCCACCGGCACGATCTCCGCGTCGAACCGCCCGGACCCGGCGGCCGCGGCCGCCCGCTGGTGGCTGCGCAGCGCGAACTGGTCCTGCCGCTCACGGCCGACGCCGTACCTGTCCGCGACGTTCTCGGCGGTCTCGCCAAGCGTGATCGGCGGGTACATCTCGCGCATCCGGGGGCTGACCAGCCGCCAGCCGAGCCTGGTGTCGGCCAGGCCCGCGTCGCGCGGGAAAGGCTCGGCGGGGCGAGGCAGCACGAACGGCGCGCGGGTCATCGATTCGGCGCCCCCGGCGATGCAGATGTCGGCGTCCCCGGCTGCGATCGCCCGGGCCGCGGAG
The DNA here is from genome assembly GCA_021324595.1 of Actinomycetota bacterium. GTDB lineage: Bacteria > Actinomycetota > Actinomycetes > Streptosporangiales > Streptosporangiaceae > Chersky-822. Next base: position 36,116 of record JAJPIV010000091.1, read on the forward strand.
GCGATCGCCTCCATCCCGGAGCCGCAGAGCCGGTTGACCGTGGCCCCGGGCACCTCCACCGGCAGGCCGGCGAGGAGCACGCCCATCCGGGCGACGTTGCGGTTGTCCTCCCCGGCCTGGTTCGCCGCGCCCCAGTACACGTCGTCGATCGCGGCCGGGTCCAGCCATGGGTTCCGCGCCATCAGGGCGGCGATCACATCCGCCGTCAGGTGGTCGGGCCGGACGCCCGCGAGCGCGCCCTTGATCTTCCCGATCGGCGTCCGGCACGCGTCGGCCGCGAACACGGCGGGCATCGGCCACCTCCCCGGGCCGCAGGGTGCTTCAGGCCAGATTACCCAAGGACGCGCGGCCCGCCGCGGCGCCCTGTGCCCTTGGTCCCGGTGCGCCCGGATGCTCCGGCATGGGCGCCATCCCGGCCTGCCCGCGAGCCGCGGGCACCTCGGTCACGGGGCTGTTCCCTCCGGAAGCGGGTCGCCGGCCCGCTGCGCGATGAACGCGGCGAGCGAGCCGATGGTGGCCAGGCTGTCCAGGTTCAGGTCCTCATCGGCGACGTCGACGCCGAACCTGCGGTGGACTGACCGCAGCAGCAGCGCGCCACCGAGCGAGTCAAGGCCGATGCCGTCGCGCAGCAGCGGGGTGTCCGGCGGGGCCCGCAGCGGCCAGGCATCCCCCGTCAGGTCGGCGAGGATCCGGCGGAGCTCGGCCAGCACGGCGGGCGCCCGCCCGGCCGCGGTCACCAGGTGCCCCTGGCCCAGCCGGGCAGCTCGGGCAGGGACCCGTCCAGGCGGCGCGAGTAGGTCGCCATGCGGTGCCCGCCGCCCGCCGCAGGGGCGACGGCAGGCTCGGCGGCCCGGAAGCCCGTCGCGGCGAGCGCGATGCGCAGCGGCACGTTCCGCGGGCTGACCACGCAGGCCACGCTCACCCGGCCCGCCCCGGCGCTGCGGGCCGCGCGGCAGATCCACGCGAGCAGCGCCTCGATGACGCCGCGGCCCATCGCCCGGCACGACATCATCAGCAGCTCGACCGACCACTCCCCGGGCGCGGCCGCGGGCAGCGCGACGACGGCGGCGCCGACCAGCCCGTCGTCGCCGAACCGGTCCCGGAGCCGGACGGCGATCACCCGGCGATCCGGCGCGGCGAGCAGGCGGGCGAGCCGCTCCCGGGAGAGCGCGGCCCCCGCGGAGTTGAACTGCCGGGTCCGCGCGGACAGCTCGTGCAGCCTGGGCAGGTCGGCCGGGCCGGCCGGGGCGATCGTCACCTGGGTCCGGCAGTGGCGCAGGAACTCCTCGCGCGAGCCGCCGAACGCCGCCTCCTCCTCCCGCCGCGCCCGGCGCGCGAGGTACAGCTCGCCGCGGCGGCGCGCCTCGTCGGTGATCACCGGCGGGCTGAACTGCGGCCAGCCAGCCGCCTCCGGCACCTCCTGCGGGGCAAGCACGAGGACGCCGGGATGCGCGTGGGCCACCTCGGCGCGCTCCAGCGGGTCGTCATCGACGAACGCGACGGCGCCGGGCTCGAGCTCCAGCTCGGCCATGATCTCCGTGACCGCCTGCGACTTGGCCCCCCAGCCGCACGCCGCCGCCGCGAACCTGTGCCCGGTCGCCTGCTCGGCGTGCCCGGCGGCCTCGGGCGGGTTCCGGCTCGCGATCGCGTGCAGGATCCCCCGGGCGGCCAGCTCGGCCACGACCGCGGCCAGCGCGGGAACGGCCGACGGCGGCTTGTCCGGCGATTCCAGGTAGACGCCGTCCAGCAGGGTGTTGTCCAGGTCCCAGACCACGCACTTGATCACGGCGGCTGGCCTCCGGGGTCATTCTCCCCGCGAATCCCGCGCGGCCCGGCCGAACGCCATTCCATGGTCAGGTGCGTGGCGCTGAAGCCGAACGCCCGGTACAGCGCGCGCATGCCGAGATTGGCCGCGTGGACCTTGCCGGTCAGGTGATCGAACCCGGCGGACTCGGCGGCGCGCAGCACCTCGGCCATCAGCAGCTCGCCGACCGGGCCCCGGTCCGGGCCGTCGGCGACGGCGAGCGAGCGGAAGTTGCCGTAGCGGTCCCCGGTGAGCGAGTTGGTGCGCTCCGTCACCCAGGCCCAGCCGACGGGCGCCCCCGCCTGGTCCTCGGCGACCAGCGTGATCTCGCCGGGCCGGCCAAGCGCCGCCGCCACCCGGCGGCGGTGGAACGCCTGGTCGGTGATCGCGTCGGCGCCGAAGGAGGCGCGGGCGATCGCGATCTCGAACCGCGCGATCGCGTCCAGGTCCCGCTCGCCGGCCGGCCTGATCCGGTGCCGGCCGCCGCCGGCCGCGGTCACGCCGGCCCTCCGGCCCGTCGCCGGGCCGCCGGGCCGCGCGGGCGCGCCGCGCTCCTGGGCATCGGCCGGAACGTGGTCCCGCCGCAGGCCGGGCAGCCGGCCGCCCGCAGCTCGGCGATCAGTGCCCAAGCCGGGTCAGGGCTGCCGCCCGCCCGGCCGCCGCCCGCCCGGCCCGGCCCGTGCCCCCGGCCCGGCCCGCCGCCCCGGCCATCCGGGCCGCTCTCCCGGCCCGGCCCGGCCGCCGGGCCCACGAGGTGAACCGCCCCGCAGCCGGCGCACCGGTAGGGGCGCGCCCGCGCGGCGCGCGCGTCCGCGGTGTACAGCGGGCCGTCGTAGTCGCCTTCGATCACCGGCCTGGCGGCGGCGGCGCTGCGCAGGTGGTACAGGTGACTGGTCCCGGCCAGGATCCCGGCGCCCGCGTAGCTGTTGAAGTTCGGCGTGACCGACCGGATCACCAGGCCCAGCCGGGCGATCAGCCGCTGGGTGGCGAGCGCCTCCTCCGGGCGCCGGGGTCCGAAGGAGAAGAACACGTGACGCCCGGGGCGGGAGTCCAGCACCGAGACGGCGCGGGACAGGAACAGCTCGGCGCCTGGGACCGTGTACGGGGGGTCGGTGCAGGCCACGTCGAATCCGCCGGCCAGCCCGGCGGGCAGCGGGCGCCTCAGGTCATGCTCGACCAGCTCGAGCCCGACCCCGCTGCCGGCCGCCTGCTCCGCGATCCAGCGGAGCACGGCGGGGTCGGAGTCGACCACGGCCAGCCGCCGGATGCGGGCGGCCGTGCCGGTGGCCCTCGCGAAGGCGGCGATCGCGACGGCGATCAGGTCGTCGTCGCCGAGCAGCGCGATCCTGGCTCCGGCCAGCGCCCCCGCCTCGTGCATCCGCAGCACCCGGTGGATCTTCGTCCGCACGGTGCAGTGCGCCTGGTCCAGATCGGGGCGAGCCCGCGGCGCCCCGGCCGCAGCCCGCTCAAGCTCGGCCGCCAGCCCGGCGAGCCCGGCGGGGACGCGCTGGCCCAGCCCGCCGCAGGACGGGCAGGTCAGGTCCCCCACGACGGCGCCGGCCAGCGCCTCGCGCGCCCACGGCGTGAGCCTGGCCGGCCGGGTGGCGTCGACGACCGACCGCCGGCGCAGCTCGTTGCAGATCGCGGCGACGATCGGCACCGGCAGCCCGGTGCTGCGGCTGACCCGGCTGGCCGGGCTGGTCCCGCTCACCGCGATCGCGCGCAGGACATCGCGAACGCCCGCCTCGCCCTCGGCCAGGCCCACGGCGGCGGCGGCCTCGGCGATGATCGCGTCCATGTCCATCGCAGCCGAATCCTCGCACATCGCGGCGCGGCGCAGATCCGGCGCCTGCCGGAGCCTCGCCCCGGGCGGCCGGTGATGCCCTTGTCGCCAGCCTATCCGCGGGCCCTGTTCCGCGGCCACGACCTGGCACCGCCAGTGGCATGCGAGCATCGCGACGGCGCTCGCGCTGCTGGCCGCGGGCGTCAGGCCGGTGGTGACATCCGGCGCGAGCCGGTGCATGGTAGACAGCGACGCCGACCCCGAGGACGACCGCCATGCCCGACATCCTGACCGCGTACGCCCGCAGCCAGCCGGACAAGCCGGCCGTGATCGAGGACCGTGACGGCAGCGTGACCACCTGGACGTACGCCGAGCTCGAGGCGGAGTCGAACCGGCTGGCGAACGCGCTGCGCGCCCTGGGCGCGGCACCGGGGGCGAAGGTGATCTGGTGCGGGCCGAACTCGCCGCAGGTGGTCGCGGTGGTGAACGCGACCAGGAAGATCGGCGCGGTGGCGGTCCCGCTCAGCTACCGGCTGACCCCGGCGGAGGCGCGCCACATCATCGAGCACTCCGACGCGGCGTTCGCCTACGTCGACGCCGACTACGCCGGCCTGCTCGGCGCAGGCTCGCCGGGCGCCGGGCGCATCGGCTCGCTGCGCGAGGTCCTCGTCTACGGCGGGCCGGCGCCCGCCGGGATGCTCGGCGAGGGCGCCGTCGCGGCCGCGCCCGCCGCGCCGCCCGGCAACCCGCCCAAGGCCGCCGGGACGATGATCTACACGTCGGGGACGACGGGCAGGCCCAAGGGCGCGGTGCGCCGGGTGCGCGACCAGCCCGCGGCCGCCGCCCTGCTCGGCCTGCTCGGTTATCGCGGCGATGACGTCTACCTCACCTCGGGGCCGCTCTACCACAGCGGCCCGGGCGCGTTCATGGGCGCGGCGCTCGCGTTCGGCCAGACGATCGTGGTGCAGCGCCGGTTCGACCCGCGGGACTGGCTGCGCCTGGTCGATGCCTACCAGGTCACCTCGACGTTCTCCGCCCCGGCGCCGATCCGCATGGTGTGCGCCCTGCCCGGGGAGGTCAAGGCCCGTTATGACCGCTCGTCGATGCGGATCATGCTGGCCAACGCCGCGCCGTGGAGCTTCGCGCTCAAGCAGGCGTACCTCGCCGACTTCCCCGCCGACTCGCTGTGGGAGATCTACGGCTCCACCGAGCTGGGCGTCAACTGCGTGCTCGAGCCGAAGGACCAGCTGCGCAAGCCCGGCTCGTGCGGCAGGCCGGCGCCCGGCGTTGAGATCGTCCTGCTCGGCGAGGACGGCAGCGAGGTCACCGGGACCGGCCCGGATCACCCGGGCGAGCTCTGCGTGCGGTCGGCCGGGGTCTTCGACGAGTACTACAAGCAGCCGGAGAGCTACGAGGCGGCCCGGCGGGGGGACTATCACACGGTGGGCGACATCGCCTACCGGGACGAGGAGGGCTACTACTACATCTGCGACCGCAAGGCCGACATGATCATCTCCGGCGGCATGAACGTCTACCCGGCAGAGGTCGAGGCCGCGCTGGAGGAGCACCCCGCGATCTTCGACGTGGCGGTGTTCGGCATACCGTCCCCGGAGTGGGGCGAGCTGGTGCATGCCACGGTCGTGCTGGCTCCCGGGGCGTCCCTGTCCCCCGCCGAGATCACCGCGTTCGCCCGCGAACGGCTGGCCGGCTACAAGGTGCCGCGGTCGGTGGCGTTCACCAGCGAGCTGCCCCGGACCGGCTCGGGCAAGCTGCTCAAGCGCGAACTGCGCGCGCCCTACTGGGCCGGGCACTCCCGGCAGGTCGGCTGAGCACGGGCCCGCCGTGGGTAGGCTGGCGGCACCTGACCGCGCGAACCATGGGGCTGTGGCGGTGCGCATCGCTTCGCGGGAGTTCGTCCTGGCCGGCCACGCGCCCGGCGCCGGGGTCTGGCAGGCCGGGGAGCCCGGGTTGCGGATCACGCCCGGCGGCCGGGCGCGCACCGTCCGCCGCGCCTGGCTGGACACGTTCGACTGGCGGCTCTTCCGCGCCGGGCTGACCCTGGAGCTGCGCGCGCCCGGCCGGCCGGCCGGCCGCGGCGGGCGGGCGGGCGCGGTGCTGGTGCTCACCGGCCGGGACGGCCGGGCCGTGACGGGCGAGGCCGGGCCCGCGGCGCGCCCGCCGTTCCTGGCCGGCGCGCTGCCGGACGGACCGCTGCGCGCGCGGCTCGCCGCCGCCGCCGGCGTGCGGGCGCTGCTGCCGCTCGCCGAGGCGACCAGCGTGCTCACGGAGGCCCCGGCGCTGAACGCCGACGGCAAGACGGTGGCCGTGGTCACGCTGGACCGGTCCGAGCTCACCGCGCCGAGCCGGGCGGCCCTGCCCGCCCGGCTCGTGATCGGCCCGCTGCGCGGCTACCAGGCCGAGGCGGACCGGCTCGCCGCGGCGCTGGCCGGGGCGCCGGGCGTCGAACCCGCCGCCGGCTCCGCCTTCGAGACGGCCCTCGCCGCCGCCGGGCGAAGGCCCGGCGACTGCTCCGGCAGGGCAGACGTGCGGCTGTCCGCGGGCATGCCGGCAGCGGCGGCGGTCGCGGTCATCCTGCTCTCGCTGCTCGACGCCGCCGAGGCGAACGTGCCGGGGACCCTGCGTGACCTCGACACGGAGTTCCTGCACGACCTGCGGGTCGCGGTCCGCCGGACCCGCTCGGTGCTGAGGGCCGCCGGCGCTGCCCTGCCCCCGGGGCTGGCCGACCGGTACCGGGCCGAGTTCAAGTGGCTGGGCGACCTGACCACCCCGGTGCGCGACCTGGACGTGTACCTGCTCGGCTACCCGGCGATGGCCGCTGGCCTGGTCGCGGCGGCGCCCGCCGACCTCGAGCCGTTCCGCGAGCGCCTGCGGCAGCGCCGTGCGCGGGCCCGCGGGCGTCTGGTCCGCGGGCTGCGGTCGGAGCGGTTCGCCGACCTGGCCGCCGGCTGGCGGCGGGACCTCGCCGGACTCGCGGGCGCCTCCGGCGGGCCATCGGCCGGCGAGCTGGCGGCCGGCCAGATCGCGCGGGCGCACCGCCGGGCGCTGCTGCTCGGCGGCTCGATCGGCCCCGGCTCGCCCCCGCAGGCGCTGCACGAGCTGCGGAAGGCCTGCAAGGAGCTGCGGTACCTGCTGGAGGCCTTCGCCTCGCTGCACGACCCCGCTCGCCAGCGGCGCGCGGTCCGCGAGCTCAAGGCCCTGCAGGACTGCCTGGGGCGCTTCCAGGACGCCGAGGTGCAGCTGGCCGTCCTGCGCGAGATCGCCGGGCAGCTGCACGCGGATGGCTCGGCACCCGCCGCGGCGCTGCTGGCGATGGGGGAGGCCGCCGGCGCTGTCGCGGCCAGGCAGGCCGCCGCCCGCGGCGAGTTCGCCGAGCGGTTCGCCGGATTCGCCAGCCCCGGCGGGCGGGCCCGGATCCGGGCGCTGACCCGGGGCGCGCGGTGAAGGTCCTCGCCGCCTACGCCATCAAGGGCGGGGTCGGCAAGACCGCCGCCGCGGTCAGCCTCGCCTGCCTGGCCGCGGGCGACGGCATGCGGGTGCTGCTGTGGGACCTGGACCCGCAGTCGGCGGCCACCTTCATGTTCCGCGTCCGGCCGAAGGTCAAGGGCGGCGGGAGGGCGCTGGTCGCGGGCCGGCTCCCGGCCCGGGATGCGATCAAGGCGACCGACTTCCCCGGCCTGGACCTGCTCCCGGCTGACTTCACCTACCGCAACCTCGACCTGCACCTGGACGGGCAGGCCAAGCCGGCCACCCGGCTGCGCGCCGTGCTGCGGCCGCTGCGGCCCGAGTACGACCTGGTCGTGCTCGACTGCCCGCCGGGCATCTCGCTGCTGTCGGAGAACGTCCTGCGCGCCGCGGACCTGCTGCTCGTGCCGGTCATCCCGGCCACGCTGTCGGTGCGCACGCTGGACCAGCTCGCCGGCTTCATCGCCGGGCTCGGCGGCAGGCACCCCCAGCTGCTGTCGTTCTGGTCCATGGTCGACCGGCGCAAGCTCCTGCACCGCCAGATCACGGCGGGGCCGCCGGAGGGTCACGGCGACGGCATGGCCTCGACCGCGATACCCGCGCTGTCGGCGATCGAGCGGATGTTCGCCGAGCGCCGGCCGGTGACCGCGGCCGCGCCGCGCGGCCAGGCCGCGCGGTGCTACCAGGGCCTGTGGCGCGAGGCGCAGGCGCGGCTGGGCCTGCGGCCCGCGGAGGCGGGCGCATCCGGGCTCAGCCCAGGCCCCGCAGGAAGGCGATCATCGCCTCGCTGACCTGGGCGGGCCGCTCCTGCTGGGTCCAGTGCCCGCAGCCGGGGAGCAGCCGCGCCTCGCGCAGCCCGGGTGCCGCCGCGGCCAGGCCGGCCAGCATCGCCGGACCGCCCGAGAAGCTGACCACCAGGTCGCGGTCTCCGGCCAGGTACAGCGCGGGCACGCCGACCCGCGCGTGCCGCCAGGCGGCCATCAGCTCCCAGCTGCGGTCCAGGCTCCGGTACCAGTTCAGCGGCCCGGTGAAGCCGGAGCGCGCGAACTGCCCCGCGTAGGCCTCGATGTCGCGGCTGGTGAGCCAGGCCGGCAGCGACCTGGGCTCGGGGCACAGGTCGAGCAGGCCGCCGCCCTCCGGGACGACCGGGACGCCGCTGAGCGGCCCGTCGCCGGAGGCCGCGACCAGGAGCCGGCGGAACGTCGCCGCCGGGTCGCGCGCCAGCTCGGCATCGGCGGGGCCCTCTTGCTGGAAGTAGCAGATGTAGAACCGGTCGGAGTAGAGCGCGCGCAGCGCCTCGACCGGCGGGGTGCTGCCCCGCGGCAGGTAGGGCACGCTCAGCCCGATCACGCCGCGGATCCGGTCGGGGCGCAGCAGCGCGGCGTTCCAGGCCACCGGCGCCCCCCAGTCGTGCCCTGCCACGACCGCGCGCTCCTCGCCGAGGGCGTCGATCAGGCCGATCACGTCGCCCACCAGGTGCAGCATCGTGTAGCCGGCCGGGTCGGCCGGGCCGCCGGTCTCGCCGTAGCCCCGCTGGTCGGGGGCGACCGCATGGTACCCGGCCGCCGCGAGGGCGGGGAGCTGGTGGCGCCAGGAGTACCAGGACTCGGGGAACCCGTGCAGCAGCAGGACCAGCGGCCCCGACCCGGCCTCGGCGACGCGGATCCTCAGGTCCCCGGCGTCGATCACCCGGTGGGTCACGGGCTGCTCAGCGCTGGCGGGCCCGCCCGGGGGATGGCGCCCGTCCCCGGACCGGGCCGGCCCCAGCCGGTCGCCCGCGGCTACCGCCGGCCCTGCCAGGCGCCCCCGGAGCACGAGGCGGGGGCGACCGTCGCCAGGCAGTGCACCACCCCGGTGGTGCTGAGCGGGCTGGCCGGTGCCGCGGGGACGGCCGCCCGGGCGCCGGCGGGCGACCGGAGCGGCACCGACTGCCGCGCCGAGGGCGTCGCCCGCGGCAGGTGCGTGGCCGGGCCGCCGCTGGCGAGCCGGAACGCGCTGAGGATGTAGATCACCACCGCGGCCGCGGCGACCACGCCGAGGAGCATCAGCGAGAACGTCACCCGCGCCCGCCTGCCCCGCATCACCTCGGTGAAGCCTGGCCTGCCGAAGGCGGCGAGCCGCGCGGCCAAGCGCGGATCGTCAGCGGCGAGCATGCGCTCCATCTCCTCGAGGATGCGCTGCTCATCCATGGGAAGCGCCACGTGTCACCTCCGCCGCCGCCCGTCCGCCGGGTCACCGGCTGGACTGATCCTTACTATCCCCTGATGGAAGATCTTTTACCGGCCCATGACCCAAGACTAATCGCGACCATACCTACGTGGAAAGAATCGAAAGTATGTCGTAGCCGGCGGGACGCGCTGATCGAACACTCGTTTGACTTCTTCGAACGGCTGTTCTAGCATGGCGGCCATGCGCTGGGAGGGCCTGCTGGCCGTCGCCGGCCCGCCCGGGGCCGGCGACGGCACGCGGTGCGGCGGAGCGGGCGCGCCCGGGGCCGCCCCCGTGCTCTTCGGGCGCGAGCTGGCCGCCCGCTCCTTCGACACGCCCGGCTTCCGGGGCATGACGTTCTTCGAGGTCCGGGCCAGGTCGATCATCAACCAGGTGCCGCCCGCCTCGCGGATGCCGTTCCGCTGGACGGTCAACCCCTACCGGGGGTGCAGCCACGCCTGCCGGTACTGCTTCGCCAGGAACACCCACACCTACCTGGACCTCGGCGCCGGGCGCGACTTCGACTCCAAGATCGTCGTCAAGGTCAACGCGGCCGAGCTCGTGCGGCGGGAGCTCTCCTCCCCCCGCTGGCAGGGCGAGCACATCGCGATGGGCACCAACGTCGACTGCTACCAGCGCGCCGAGGGAAGGTACCGGCTGATGCCCGGCATCATCGCCGCCCTGCGCGACGCCCGGAACCCGTTCTCCATCCTCACCAAGGGCACGCTGATCCTGCGCGACCTCGACCTGCTCGCCGAGGCCGCGCAGGTCACCTCGGTCGCGCTGAACGTGTCCGTGGGCATCACGGACCCGCAGCTGTCCCGGTCCGTGGAGCCGGGGGCGCCCAGCCCCCAGCGGCGGCTGGACGCCTGCGCCGCCATCACCGCCCGCGGCCTGCGGTGCGGCGTCCTGATGGGACCAGTCCTGCCGTACCTGACCGACTCGCCCGCCCAGATCGACGCGGCCGTCCGGCAGATCGCGGCGGCGGGCGCGGCGAGCGTGAGCCCGATCGTGCTGCACCTGCGGCCGGGCGCCCGGGAGTGGTACCTCAGCTGGCTTGCCGAGCACCACCCCGGGCTGGTCGGGCGGTACGAGCGGCTGTACCGGTCCGGCGCCTACGTCCCGGCCAGCTACGCCGGGCGGATCGGCGGCCTGGTGGCCGAGGCGGCGCGGCGGCACGGGGTCGGCAGCGCCAGCCCCGCGGCCACCCGGAGGATGCCGTCCGGCCCGGCCGGCCGGGCCGCCGCCGCCATCCGGCCGCGCGCGCCGGGCCCGGGCGCCGGGGTGCAGCTCGCCCTGCTGTAGCGGCCGCTCGCCCCGGCGGCCGGGCAGGCCGCGCCCGCACGTAGAGTGGTGTGCCGTGGGATCTTCGAGCGGCGGGGCACCGGACCGCGCGCCCGGCCGGCTGGTCGTCCGCACCGTGGCCGTGCCCGATCCCGGTGACCTGATCGGCCGGCTCCCGGGGCCGCGCCCGCTGGCCTGGATCCGCCGGGGCGAGGGCCTCGTCGGCTGGGGATCCGCCGCCATGATCACGCTCCCGGCCGGCGCCGACCGGTTCGCCGCCGGCGAGAAGTGGCTACGCGAGATCTTCGACGGGGCCGAGGTCACCGACGAGGTGCGCGTTCCGGGCAGCGGACCGGTCGCGTTCGGCAGCTTCACGTTCGACCCGGCCTCGGACGGTTCGGTGCTGATCGTGCCGCGCACGGTGGCCGGGCGCAGGGACGGCGCCGCGTGGGTGACCACGATCAGCCCCGAGCGCGACTCCCGGGCGGCGCCGGGGGATCCGGGCGCGGCCCCGCCGCGCGCCGGGCTGCCGCGGCGCGCGCCGCTGAGCGCGCCGCTGAGCGCGCCGTCCGCTGTGCGCTGGTCGGACGGCCGCCTGACCGCGCCCGAGTGGGAGCACGCGGTCGCCGCCGCGGTGGCCGCGATCCGGGCGGGAGCCGTGCGCAAGGTGGTGCTCGCCCTGGACCTGTACGCGGTCGCCGCGCAGGACCTGGACGCCCGGGTGCTGCTGTCCAGGCTGGCCGAGCGCTACCCGGACTGCTACACGTTCTCCTGCGCCGGCCTGGTCGGCGCGACGCCGGAGCTGTACATCCGGCGCACTGGCAGGGCCCTGCACTCGCTCGTGCTCGCCGGCACCATGCCGCGGGGGGCGACGGCCGGGGAGGATGCCCGGATCGGCGCGCGCCTGCTCGCATCGGCCAAGGACCAGGACGAGCACCAGTACGCCGTCGCCGACGTCCGCGCCGCGCTCGCGCCGCTGTGCGCGAGCCTGGAGGTGGAGGGCACGCCGAGCCTGCTCCGCCTCGCCAACGTCCAGCACCTTGCCACCCGCGTGAACGGCACGCTGGCCGACGGCGAGGCTGCCTGCTCGGCGCTGGCCCTGGCCGCCGCGCTGCACCCGACCGCGGCCGTGTGCGGCACGCCGGCCGAGCCGGCGATGGAGCTGATCCGCGAGCTGGAGGTGATGGACCGTGGCCGCTATGGCGGGCCGGTCGGCTGGATGGACGCCCACGGGAACGGCGAGTGGGGCATCGCGCTGCGCTGCGGCGAGATCTCCGGCCGCCAGGCCAGGCTGTTCGCCGGCTGCGGGATCGTCGCCGGTTCCGACCCCGCCGCCGAGCTCGCCGAGGCTAGGGCCAAGTTCTGGCCGATGCGCCACGCGATCGAAGGCTAAGGCGGCTGCGGCGCCCGGGGAGCCGGCATGGCCCTGACGCACCCGAGGGCGCACGGCCGGCCGGCCGGCGACCTGGCCGCCGCTCCGCTGTTCGGGCTGGAGCCCCGCCGCATCCCCCGGCACGAGATCCCGGCCGGGGAGCTGCCCCCGGACGTCGCGTACCAGATCATCCACGACGAGCTGATGCTCGACGGGAACGCCAGGCTGAACCTGGCCACGTTCGTCAGCACGTGGGCCGAGCCCCACGCCGACCGGCTGATGGCCGAGTGCGCCGACAAGAACATGATCGACAAGGACGAGTACCCGAGCACCGCCGAGCTGGAGGCCAGGTGCGTGAGCATGCTGGCGCACCTGTGGCACGCCCCGGACCCGGCGTCGCCGGTCGGCTGCTCGACCACGGGATCCAGCGAGGCCGCCATGCTCGGCGGGCTGGCGCTCAAGCGGCGCTGGCAGCGCGCTCGTGCCGCCGCGGGCCGCGCGCCCGGCGCTCCCAACCTGGTGATGGGCGCCAACGTCCAGGTCTGCTGGGAGAAGTTCGCGAACTACTGGGACGTGGAGCCGCGGCTGGTCCCGCTGGAGGGCGACCGGTTCCACCTGTCCGCGGCTGAGGCCGCCCGGGCGTGCGACGAGAACACGATCGGCGTCGTGGCCGTCCTCGGCTCCACCTTCGACGGCTCCTACGAGCCGGTCGCGGACATCTGCGCCGCGCTCGACCGCCTCCAGGAGGCAACCGGCCTGGACGTGCCGGTCCACGTCGACGGCGCCTCCGGCGCCTTCGTCGCCCCGTTCCTGGACCCCGGCCTCGCCTGGGACTTCCGGCTCCCGCGGGTCGCGTCGATCAACGCGTCGGGTCACAAGTACGGGCTGGTCTACCCGGGCGTCGGGTGGATCCTGTGGCGCGACGCGGGCGCGCTGCCCGATGACCTGATCTTCTGGGTCAGCTACCTCGGCGACACCATGCCGACGTTCGCGCTGAACTTCTCCCGGCCGGGCGCCCAGGTCGTCATGCAGTACTACAACTTCCTGCGGCTGGGGTTCGAGGGGTACCGGAGCGTCCACCAGTACTGCCGTGACGTGGCGACGCGGCTGGCCACGGAGATCGCCAGGCTCGGGCCGTTCGAGCTGCTCACCGCCGGCGACCAGCTACCGGTCTTCGCGTTCACCGTGCGCGGCGGCGCGCGGAACTTCACGGTCTTCGACGTGTCCGCCGCGCTCCGCGAGCGAGGCTGGCTGGTGCCGGCGTACACGTTCCCCGCCAACCGGCAGGACCTGGCCGCCCTTCGCGTCGTCGTCAAGCGCGGCTTCTCGCACGACATGGCCGACATGCTGATCGCCGACCTGCGGCAGCAGCTGCCGCGGCTGCGCGGGCAGCCCGGCCCGGCGCGCCACGCGGCGGCGGGCACCAGCTTCCATCACTAGGCGCCGCCCGGCTCCCCCGATGCGGAACCGCCTCGCCTTCCGCGCGGCGGAGCGGAGCGGACCAGAGCGCTGATCTAGTTGCGTAACTGCGCAACTAAATGCTAGCCTAGTGCCCGTGCGAATCCCGGACGGCCGTGTGCGAGCCCCGGACGGCCCCGTCCCCGCCGCGCCCCGCCCGGCGGGCGGCGCCCGCTCCGGCGGCGAGCTCGCGGCGCTCGCCGTGCACGCGGACCTGTGCCGCGTGCTGACCGATCCCAAGCGGCTGATGATCCTGCGCGCGCTCGGCGAGCGCGACCGCACGGTGACCGAGCTGGCCGAGGAGATCGGCTGCGCGCTGCCGAACGCGAGCCAGCACCTGACCGTCCTGAAGGCGGCCGGGCTGATCGCCGGCCAGCGCGACGGCACGATGATCCGCTACCACCTGACCGAACCCGACATCCTCACCGCGTGCGACATCGTCGCCGCGATCGCCATCCGGCTGCACGGCCGGCGAGCAATCCGGAGGCCAGCATGACGACAGCCTCACCGGCCGGCGCCCGGTCCGCGCAGCGTGCGCACCGGGTGCTGGTCTTCACCACCCCGTCCTGCCCGTGGTGCAACCGCGCCAAGGCCTACCTGCGGGAGCGGCGAGTCCCCTTCCGCGAGATCGACGTCTCGCGGGACGCCGCCGCGGCCAGGGACATGATCCGCCGCAGCGGCCAGATGGGCGTGCCGGTGATCGAGATCGACGGCCGGCCCGTCGTGGGCTTCGACAGGCGCCAGATCGACCGCCTGCTGGGCCTGTAGTCCCGGCTGGGCGCGACTGGGGAGAGAGAAAGGAGCAGTGCGGCGATGAACCAGGAGATCCAGCCGCTCGGCGACCGCGTGCTGGTCCGGCTCGTCGAGGAGGACGCGTTCACCAAGGGCGGGCTCGTCATCCCGGACACGGCCAGGGAGAAGCCGCAGCGCGGCGAGGTCGTCGCGATCGGCGACGACGAGGAGGCGATCAAGGTCAGGCCCGGCGACCTGGTCCTGTTCGCCAAGTACAGCGGGACCGAGCTGCGGCTGGACGGCGCCGAGCACCTGATCCTGGGCTCCGCCGACGTGCTCGCCGTGATCAAGCGGGCCGCCGCCAGGGCCGCCTGACGCGCCGGGCCGCCCGCGCGGGCGCCCGTCCGGCTCACCGGCTGGCCAGCGCGGCGCCCGCGGCCTCGGCGAGCGCGCCGCGCAGCGCGGCCTGCGCCGTGCGGTCGGTCCGCACCTCGGCCAGCCGCAGGCCGTGGCCCGCGCCGCCGGCCAGGCCGGCGATCAGCGCCGTGAGGTCCCCGGCAGTCCCGGCCCGCTGGTACGGCACGCCTGCCGCCGCGGCCAGGCCGGCCACGTCCGCCCCGTGCGGCGTGCCGAAGACCCGCTCGAACGGCCCGGGGAACGCTGCCTGCTCCAGCAGCGAGAAGATCCCGCCGCCGTCGTTGTTCACCACGATCAGCAGCAGGTCGGGCCGCGGCTCGCGACGGCCGGCCAGCAGCCCGGGGGCGTCGTGGATGAGCGCGAGGTCCCCGAGCAGCGCGGCCGCCGGGCCGCCACCGGCGGCCTGATGGGCAAGCGCCGCCCCAGTCGCCGAGGAGATCATGCCGTCGATTCCGCTGGCCCCCCGGCTGGCCAGGACGCGCAGGCCGGACCGGGGCCGCATGTGCCGGTCGAGGTCCCGGACCGGGAGGCTGGAGGCGACCCACAGCATCGCGCCGGCCGGCAGGCCGGCCGCCAGGTCCCTGGCCAGGCGCGGCTCGCTGAGCCGGTCATCGGCGTCCAGCAGGGCGTCCACGGCGGCGCGGGCCGCGCGGTCGGCGCGCGCCCACTCGGCCAGCCAGCCGCCGGAGGCGCCGGCGCGGCGGGCCGCCGAACGGGCGCGCGCGCCAGCCGGCCGGCCCGTGAGGCGGACGCCCCCGGCCACCTCGGTGGCGGTCCGGGCCGGGTCGGACCACCGCCCGGGGCCCTGGGCGATCACCACGTGCCGGGCGGCCCCCGCCCGCAGCAGCGCGGTCTGCCCGCGGGCCAGGCCGGGCCGGCCCGCCGAGACGATCGCGTCGGGCCGGTGCGCGGCCATGAACGCGGCGTCGGCGAGCAGGTACTGGTAGGCGGACAGGGCGTTCGGCCCGTGCCGGGCGTTGGAGGAGGGCTCGGCGAGGACCGGCCAGCCTGCCTCGCGGGCCAGGTCGAGCAGCGGCTCGGGATCGTAGTCGCCGTCGCCGCAGACAACCAGGCCCCGTTCGGTCCACGGCAGCTCGGTGACCGTCCCGCCGCCCCGGGGCGGCGGGACGGCCGCGAACCGGGTCCACGGCTCTCCCCCCGGCCGCCCGTCCGGCGGGCCGGGCCACGGGCCGTCCGCGTCCGGGTCCGGGGCGCCCGGCGCGAGCGGCTCGCGCAGCGCCAGGTTCAGGTGGACCGGCCCGGCCGGGCCGCCCGCCTGGCCCGACGCCAGCCCCCACGCGCGGCAGGCCGCGCTGCGCCAGTAACCCGCCATCGCCGGCCGCGCCTCGGCCACGCCGACCTCGCAGAACCAGCGCACCGCCCCGCCGTAGAGCTTCAGCTGGTCGATCGTCTGGTTCGCGCCGGTCCCGCGCAGCTCGGGCGGCCGGTCGGCGGTGAGCACGAGCAGCGGCACGCACGCCTCGTCCGCCTCGATCACCGCCCCGTGGAAGTGCGCCGCCGCCGTCCCGGAGGTGCAGGCCACCGCGACCGGCGCCCGGCTCGCCTTCGCCAGGCCGAGGGCGAGGAAGGCCGCGCTCCGCTCGTCGATCCGCACGTGCAGCCGCAGGTCCCCCGCCTGCTCACGGCGCCACAGCTCCATCGCCAGCGGCGCGCTGCGCGATCCCGGCGCCAGGACCGCCTCGCGCAGGCCGCACCGGATCAGCTCGTCCACCAGGACCACGGCCAGGGCCGTGGACGGGTTCGCCGCCGGCCCGCGCTCCTGCGGGCGCGGCGAGCTCACCGCAGGAACTCCGCCGCGGCCAGCGCCCGCTCGCGCCAGGGCCCCGGGTCACTCTCCCACCGCGCGGCCTGCTCTGCATCGACCGCGACCGCGCGCACCGGGAGGCGGCCCCCGGCCGGGGCCAGCGGCTCGGCGGTCACGTCCCCGGCCAGCAGGCTCATCGTCCCCAGGCCGCAGTCGTAGCGCAGCTCGGGGAGCGCGGCGGCCAGCGCGACGCCCGCGGCCAGGCCGACCGAGGACTCCACTGCGCTCGACACCACCACCGGCAGCCCGCACTCGGCGGCGACGGCCAGCGCGGGCCTGACCCCGCCGAGCGGCGCGACCTTGAGCACCACGATGTCGGCCGCGCCGGCCGCGCGGACCGCCAGCGGGTCGGCGGCCTTGCGGATCGCCTCGTCCGCGGCCAGCGGGACGTCGACGACCCGGCGCAGCCGCGCCAGCTCGCCCAGCGTCGCGCACGGCTGCTCGGCGTACTCCAGGCCGTAGGCGGCGAGCCGGCGCAGCATCCGAGCGGCCTG
Source organism: Actinomycetota bacterium (assembly GCA_021324595.1). Classification (GTDB taxonomy): domain Bacteria; phylum Actinomycetota; class Actinomycetes; order Streptosporangiales; family Streptosporangiaceae; genus Chersky-822. The sequence continues at coordinate 52,976 of JAJPIV010000091.1, forward strand.
GTCCACATCCCACCCGCCGTTCGCGTCCACCCTGATCCGGCCGCCCGGGCCGAGCGCGTCCCTGACCGCGGCCACCCGCTCGATGTCGTCGGCCTCGCCCTGGCCGGCCTCGGCGACCTTGACCTTCGCTGTCCGGCACCCGGACCGGGCGACCAGCTCGCGCGCCCGCTCCGGCCCCACCGCGGGCACGGTGACGTTCACGCCGACCGTGTCCCGCACCCGGGCCGGCCAGCCGGCCGCCGCCGACTCGATCGCGCTCGCCAGCCAGCGGGCGCTCTCGCGCGGGCCGTACTCGGGGAACGGGGAGAACTCGCCCCACCCGGCAGGGCCGCGCAGCAGCGCCCCCTCGCGAACCGTGATGCCGCGGAACCTGGTGCGCATCGGGATCGCGAACGCGCGCAGCGTCGGCAGCATCTCGGCCAGCAAGTCGCGGGCGCCCGGCAGGCCGACCCGGGCGCCGAAGGCGACGCCAGGCGCCGTCACGGCCGCCGGGGCGCCCGGGCACCGCGGGGAACCTCGCCGGTGGCCGCGCCGGGCCGTCGTGGCGCGCGGTACCGCCGCGGGGCCGGCCCGGGCGCCTTCCAGTCGGTCACGCCTCCCTCCTCCCCATGGCTGGGTGACTTCGCCGACTAACCTTACGACCGTGACGACGCGGCCCCTGCACGCGGTGCTGATCCCGTCCCGGGCCGCCGCCGGCCAGCTACTCGGACCGCTGCGCGCGGCTCTGGACGGCACCGGCCCGGCCCTGCTGCCGCTGGACGCCGCGCTGCCGCGGGCGCGGCTGGAGGAGCTCCTCGCCGCGTTCCGGCCGGCCGCCGTGCGGATGCTCGGCGGCGAGGACGCAGCCGGGGCCGGCCCGGGCCGGGACGGCCGGCACCAGGCCGGCCGGGACAAGGGTGAGCCGGACTGGGGCGCGGGCCGCCCGGCTCTGCCCCGGCCTGGCGGCGGCGAGCCGGAGGGCGTCGCGCCCGGCGTCGCGGTTGTGCTCGCCACGTCCGGCTCGACCGGCATGCCGAAGGGCGCCGAGCTCCCCGCGGACGCGCTGCGCGCCTCGGCGCGCGCGTCGCTGGCCCGGCTCGGCGCCGGGCCTGGGGCGCGCTGGCTGTGCTGCCTGCCGGCGCACCACGCCTCAGGCCTGGGCGTGCTGGTCCGCTCGCTGGAGAGCGGCTCGGTGCCGGTGGCGGCCGACCGGGCCGATCCCGCCACGATCGCGGCCGCGCTGCGGGACGGCTGCGAGTTCGTCTCCCTGGTGCCCGCCCAGCTGCGGCGGCTGATCGACGCGGGCGCTCCGCTGGCCCGGTTCCGCGCGATCCTGCTGGGCGGGGCCGCGGCGCCGCGGGGGCTGCTGGCCAGCGCCGCGGCGGCGGGCGCCCGGGTGGTCACCACCTACGGGATGACCGAGACCTGCGGGGGCTGCGTGTATGACGGCGTGCCGCTGGACGGCGTCCGGGTCCGGGCGGGAGGGGACGGCCGGGTGCGGATCGCCGGGCCGGTGCTGTTCTCCGGGTACCGGCTGGCTCCCGGGCTGACCCGGGAGGCGCTGGACGGCGGCTGGTTCATCACCTCCGACCTCGGCGAGGTGGGCGGCGACGGCCGCCTGGTGATCCGCGGGCGGGCCGACGACGTGATCAACACCGGCGGGGAGAAGGTCGTCGCCCAGATGGTGGAGGAGGCGCTGCGGGACTGCCCGGGGATCCGCGACGCGGTCGTCGTCGGCGCGCCCGACCGGGACTGGGGGGAGCGGGTCACGGCGGTTGTGGTGCCCCGCGACCCGGCTGACCCGCCGGACCTGGGCCGGCTGCGGGCCGCGCTCGCCGGGCGGCTGCCGGGCCACGCCGCGCCGCGCGCGCTGCTGGTCGTCCCCGAGATCCCGATGCTCGCATCGGGCAAGCCCGACCGCCAGGCGCTCCGCCTGCTCGCCGCGCGGCCCGGGACCTGGCCGGCGGCCTGACGCTCCCCGATGGCCCGGCCCCCGGGCCCGGTCACCGGGAACCTCCGGGAACGGCGCTGCCGCGAGGGCCGGCGAATTCCGGCACGCTCACGCAGGGCGGGAAACAAACCGGCCCGCCGCGCGTTATACGTATCGCCTGCCACTGCACGATACCAGGGGACGCAAGCCCGCGACAGTTCGGCGGCGGGCGATGAGCGTCAGCGGACGCGCGGACGGACGGAGGTGCGTGATGCCGGGTACTGCCAGCGCGATGAGGCGCGGCGACGAGCCGGCTGCCGTCGCGCGCGGCACGGGGGTTCCCGTGGATCAGCGACGCGCCCCGGGATCCCGGGCGCGGCACGGCGGCGCGCGCCGCCGGGCCATGGCGGGGCGGGTTCCCCAGCCGGAGCCGCGCCGGGCGCCGGAGACTGAGCCTTCCGACATGGCCAGCGCCGACCCGGACCTGGCCGACCTGGCCGGGCCCGGCCTGGCCGAGCTCGGCGACCCCGACCTGGGCGACCCCGACCTGGGCGACGCCAGCCTGGACATCGCCGACCTCGGTGACCCCGGCCCGGATGACGGCGTGCTCCCCGGGGCCGGGCCCGCCGGGGGCGGCGGCCCGGCGGGCGAGGGCCCGGCAGGGGCGGCCGGCGACGCCGCGGACGACACCGTGACCGAGGCCGACCTGGACGATCAGACGTCGGCCATGGGCGACTCGGTGCACACGTACCTGAAGTCGATCGGCCGCAGGAGCCTGCTCACCGCCGAGCAGGAGGTCGAGCTCGCCAAGCGGATCGAGGCCGGCCTGTACGCGGAGCACAAGCTGGAGACCGAGCCCGACCTGCCGCCCGACTACCGGGCCGACCTGGAGGCCGTGGCGGCCGACGGGCGCGCGGCCAAGGCCCACATGCTCGAGGCCAACCTGCGGCTGGTGGTCTCGGTGGCCA
>JAJPIV010000108.1 GCA_021324595.1 Actinomycetota bacterium
CCTGGCCGTACGCCAACGGGCCGCGCCACATCGGGCACGTCGCCGGCTTCGGGCTGCCCTGCGACATGTTCGCCAGGTACCACAGGATGGCGGGCGACCGGGTGCTGATGGTCAGCGGGACCGACGAGCACGGCACCCCGATCCAGGTGCAGGCCGATGCCGAGGGCGTGACCGCCCGCGAGCTCGCGGACCGCTACAACCGGGTGATCGCCGAGGACCTGACCGGCCTCGGGATGTCGTACGACCTGTTCACCAGGACGACCACGCTGAACCACTACGCGGTCACCCAGGAGATCTTCAGGGGCCTGCTGGCCAACGGCTACATCTTCGCCAGGACCACGCTCGGGGCGATCTCCCCGTCCACCGGGCGGACGCTGCCCGACCGCTACGTCGAGGGCACCTGCCCGATCTGCGGGTACGAGGCCGCCCGCGGTGACCAGTGCGACAACTGCCAGAACCAGCTCGACCCGGTGGACCTGATCAACCCGAGGTCGAGGATCAACGGCGAGACCCCGGTGTTCGCCGAGACCGAGCAGTTCTTCCTCGACCTGCCCGCGTTCGCCGACGTGCTCGGCAGCTGGCTGCAGTCCAAGAGCGGGCAGTGGCGGCCGAACGTGCTGAAGTTCTCGCTCAACCTGCTCGGCGACCTGCAGCCCCGGGCGATCACCAGGGACCTGGACTGGGGCGTGCCGATCCCGCTGGACGGCTGGCGCGAGCGGCCGGACAAGCGGATCTACGTGTGGTTCGACGCGGTGATCGGGTACCTGTCGGCCTCGATCGAGTGGGCCAGGAGGTCCGGCGACCCGGACGCGTGGCGGGCCTGGTGGCAGGAGCCGGACGCGGAGTCCTACTACTTCATGGGCAAGGACAACATCGTCTTCCACTCCGAGATCTGGCCCGCGATGCTGCTCGGCTACAGCGGCCGGGGCGCCAAGGACGGCACGCCGGGCTCGCTGGGCGCCCTCAACCTGCCGACCGAGGTCGTCTCCAGCGAGTTCCTCACGATGGAGGGCCGCAAGTTCTCCTCCTCCCGCGCCGTGGTCATCTACGTCCGCGACTTCCTGTCCCGCTACGACGTGGACGCGCTGCGCTACTACGTCGCGGTCGCCGGGCCGGAGAGCCAGGACACCGACTTCACCTGGAGCGAGTTCATCCGCCGCAACAACGACGAGCTGGTGGCGAACTGGGGGAACCTGGTCAACCGCGCGATCTCGTTCGCGGCCAGGAACATCGGCTCGATCCCGCCGGCCGGCCAGCTCACCGAGGCCGACGCGCGCATCCTCAGCCGGTCCGGGCACGCGTTCGCCACGGTCGGCGCGTCGCTGTCGCGGTCGCGGTTCAAGGCCGCGGTCACCGAGGCGATGCGGGTGATCGGGGAGGCGAACAAGTACCTGTCGGACCAGGCGCCGTGGAAGCTGCGCGAGTCCGACCCCGAGCGGATGCGGACCATCTGCCACGTCGCGCTGCAGCTCGTCGACGACGGCAAGACGCTGCTCACCCCGTTCCTGCCGCGGTCCGCCCAGCGGGTCTTCGAGATGCTCGGCGGCACGGGGACCTGGTCGCCGATGCCGCGGATCGAGGAAGTGGCGGAGGAGGGCGGCAGGCCCTACCCGGTGATCACGGGCGAGTATCCCGGCCAGGGCACGTGGCGGCGCGTCCCGGTCCGCGCCGGGACGCCGCTGCGGCCCCCGACGCCGCTGTTCGCCAAGCTCGACCCGGCGGTCGCCGACGAGGAGCTGGCCCGCCTGGCCGGGCGATGACCGGCCCGGGACGGCGCGCGGCCCCGTGGGCGCCGCCGCCCGAGCCGCTGCCCGGGCCGGCCTTCGACGCGCACACCCACCTGGACCTGCTGTCCCAGCCACCTGGCCGGGTGCTCGCCGAGGCACGGCAGGCGGGGATCGCCGGGGTGGTCACCGTCGGCTGCGACGCGCCGTCCTCGCGCTGGGCCGCCGAGTGCGCCGCAACCTGCGACGGCGTGCTGGCCGCCGTGGCGGTCCACCCGAACGAGACCGCCCGCGCGGAGCCGGACCGGGACGCCGTGCTCGCCCTGATCGCCGAGCTCGCCGCGCTGCCGCCGGTCAGGGCGGTCGGCGAGACCGGCCTGGACTATTACCGGGACGCCGCGCCGCCGGCGGTGCAGCGGGAGTGGTTCCGCGCCCACGTCCGGATCGCCAAGGCGGCCGGGAAGGCGCTGGTGATCCACGACCGGGACGCGCACGACGACGTGCTGGCGATCCTGCAGGAGGAGGGGCCGCCCCCGCAGGTGGTCTTCCACTGCTTCTCCGGCGACGCCGAGATGGCCAAGCGGTGCGCGGACCTGGGGTACGTGATGAGCTTCGCGGGGAACGTGACGTTCGCCGGCGCGCATGCCCTCCGGGAGGCGGCCGCGGTGGCACCGCCCGGGCTGATCCTCGTCGAGACCGACGCGCCGTTCCTCACCCCGGTCCCGAACCGGGGCAAGGAGAATGCCCCCGCCCAGGCCGCGCACACGCTGCGCGCCCTCGCCCGGATCAAGCGGATGGACGTGGCCCAGCTGGCCGCCGCCATCCGGGTGACCGGGGAGCGGGTGTTCGGTCCCTGGCCCGGGCAGGGCGGTGCCTGATCCCGTCCCCGGCCCCGCGGGTTCCGGCCCGGTCGCGCTGCTCGGCCCGGCCGACGTCCGGGCGCTCGCCGGCCGCCTCGGCCTGCGCCCGGCCAGGCGCCTCGGCCAGAACTTCGTGATCGACCCGGGCACGATCCGCAGGATCGTCGCGCTGGCCGGGCCGCTGGACGGCGAGGCGGTGCTCGAGGTCGGCCCCGGCCTCGGCTCGCTCACGCTCGGCCTGGTCGCCGCCGCCCGCTCCGTGGTGGCGGTCGAGGTGGACCCGGTGCTCGCGGCCGCGCTGCCGGCCACGGTGGCGCGGCGGGCCGGGCCGCTGGCCGGCCGGCTGACCGTGGTGAACGCCGACGCGCTCCGGCTGCCCGCCGTTCCCGGCGAGCCGCCCGGCGTGCTGGTCGCGAACCTGCCCTACAACGTCGCCGTGCCGGTGCTGCTGCGCCTGCTCGGGGCCATGCCCTCGCTGCGCCGCGGGCTGGTGATGGTCCAGGCCGAGGTCGCCGACCGGATCTGCGCGCCGCCGGGGAGCCGGGTGTACGGCGTCCCGTCCGTCAAGGTCGCCTGGCACGCGAGCGCGCGCCGGGCCGGGGCGGTCTCCCGCACCGTGTTCTGGCCGGCCCCGAACGTGGACTCCGCGCTGGTCGAGCTGACCCGGCGGACGCCGCCCAGGGGCGGACCGGGGCGGGAGGCGGTCTTCGCGGTGGTGGACGCGGCGTTCGCCCAGCGGCGCAAGACCCTCCGCGCCGCCCTGGCCCCGCTGGCAGGCTCGGCCGCGGCGGCCGAGCGGCTGCTGCGCGGGGCGGGCGTCGACCCCTCGCTGCGCGGCGAGGCGATCGGCCTGGAGCAGTATGTCCGGATCGCCGCCGCGGCGTCCGCGGCTGCGATGATCGAATCGTGACGGACGTGACATCGCGACAGGGACGGCCTGGCGCGGACCGGGCCGGCTCGGTCACCGTGCGGGTGCCCGCCAAGGTGAACCTCCAGCTGTCGGTCGGGCCGCCGCGGGCGGACGGCTACCACGACGTGGTCACCGTGTACCACGCGGTCTCGCTCTACGACGAGGTCACGGTCAGCCCGGCCGAGCGGACCAGCGTGACGGTGACCGGCGAGGCCGGGGTGCCGCTCGGGCCGGCCAACCTGGCGGTGCGCGCGGCCGGGGCGCTGGCCCGGGCGGCGGGGCTGAACGACGCCGGGCGGGTGCGGATCGAGATCCGCAAGCGCATCCCGGTCGCCGCCGGGCTGGCGGGCGGCAGCGCCGACGCGGCCGGCGCGCTGGTCGCCTGCAACGAGCTGTGGCGGGCGGGCGCGAGCCAGGCGGACCTCGCGGCGATCGGCGCGGGCCTGGGCAGCGACGTGCCGTTCGCGCTGGCCGGCGGCACCGCGGTCGGCCTCGGCCGGGGCGAGCGGCTGACCACGGCGCTGGCCGCGGGGAGCTACCACTGGGTGCTGGCGTTCGGCGCCGCCGGGCTGGCCACGCCGGACGTCTACGCCGCCTGCGACCGGCTGCGCGCCGCGCGAGGGCTGGCAGTGCCGGCGCCGGCGCTGTCGGCGCAGCTGATGGCGGCGCTGCGCTCCGGCGACCCAGCCGCGGTCGGGCCGCTGCTGGCCAACGACCTGCAGCCGGCCGCCCTCTCGCTGCGGCCGCTGCTGCGGCGCACGCTCGCGGCCGGGCGGGAGCTCGGCGCGCTCGGCGCGATCGTCTCGGGCTCGGGGCCGACCTGCGCGTTCCTCGCCGCGGGGGCCCGGGCCGCGCGCGAGCTCGCGGTCGGGATCACCGGGGCCGGGGTCTGCCGCGCGGTCGTCCAGGTGACCGGCCCGGCGCCGGGCGCCAGCCTGGTCGACGGCACGGCGCCCTGACCGGAGGCCTGCGGCCCGGCCCGGCGCTGGCCGGCAGGCCGCATCTGACGCCCGGTGTCGTCGGCGTGCCCGCCCCGGTGATCCGCGCTGGCTTCCGGCGCGGGGCGGCGCGGCTCAGCCGGTGATCGCCTGCCAGAACGTGCGGGCGATGACCCGGTAGCCTGCGGCATTCGGGTGCTCGTTGGGCAGGCCGGGCGGAGCCGGGCACATCCAGGTGAGCGCGCAGATCCGGGCGACGCTCGGCGGCGCCGGGCCGGCGTAGCGGCCGGTGACCGCGGCGCGCAGCCGGGCGCCCCGCAGCGCCGGGCCGAAGTCGGTGCTGCCGAACGCGGCGAACACGTTCGCCACGCGGGCGCCGAACCGCCGGTACCTGATCGCCAGCAAGTGGTTGACGACGGCGGCGAAGCCATCGGTGACCAGCGCGATCTGCCGCCCGGCGGGACCGTCCCGCCACAGGGCGAGCTCGGGAACGTAGTAGGTCATCCCCACGATCAGCACGCGCGGGCCGGCCGCGGCGCGCAGGGCGGCCAGGATGCGCCGCAGGTTCCGCTCCGTCCGCGGCACCTGGTCGTACAGGCAGCCGATCATGGCAGCCGGGCGGGCGTGCAGCACGCAGGCGTTCGGGTCGTTGGCGCCGATGTCGATGGTGACCAGCGCCACGCGGCCCCGGCGGGCGCGCAGGAACCGGGTCGCCTGCGCGAGCTGGCTGCCCGCCGGGTAGCCGCAGGTGCCGCCGTGGATCATGGTGGCCGTGGTCTCCCCCGAGCAGCCCAGCTTGACCAGGCGCAGCCCGGGCAGGCGCCGCCGCAGCCGGGCCGCGAGCAGGTCCGGGTAGCCCTGCGCCGTCGGAACGCTGCGCCCCGCCGGGCCGGGCTGGATGCCTATCGACAGCGAGTCGCCGAGCGCCAGGTAGAACGTCGCCCTTCGGGCCGGGCCGGACAGGCCTGCCCGCACCGCGGCCAGGCCGTCCCGGGCCGCGGGCGCCGCCTGGCGGGCCGCGCCGCCAGGTCCTCCCGGGCCGGGCGCGCCGGACGGCCCCGCCGCGCACCCGGCGAGCAGGGCGAGGGCGCCCAGCCCCGCGCATCCCAGCGCCGCGCCCGCCCGCGGCGCGCTCCGCGACCGGGATGGGGATGCGGGCCGCGGCCGCCCCACGAACCCGTTCATCCTGGGCATGGCAGGCATGGCGGGGCCGAGTGTACCCGCCGGCTACGCCCGGCCACCGCGGTCGAACCGGGTCAGCAGGACCCGCAGCAGCCCAGCGAGCTCGGCGCGCTGGGCGGGGCCCAGGCCGGCCAGCAGGTCCCTCTCGTGCGCGATCAGGTCGGCGAGGGCGGCGTCGGCGGCGCGCCGCCCCCGCTCGGTGAGCGTGACCAGCACGCCCCGCCCGTCACCGGGGTCCGGCGCGCGGACGACCAGCCCGGCCGCGGCGAGCCGGTCGATCCGGTTCGTCATCGTGCCGGAGGTGACCAGCGTGGCCCGCAGCAGCGCGCCGGGGCTGAGCTGATACGGCGGCCCGGTCCGGCGCAGGGCGGAGAGCACGTCGAACTCCCACGGCTCAAGGCCGTGGGCCGCGAACGCGGCGCGCCGGGCCCGGTCCAGGTGCCGGGCCAGGCGGGAGACCCGGCTCAGCACCTGCATCGGCTCCAGGTCCAGATCGGGCCGCTCGGCATGCCAGCCCGCGATCAGCTCGTCCACCTCGTCGTGTGGTTCCGGCACGGCCCTGTCCCTCCCGGCGGACGGCCCCGTCCCTCCCGGCGAGCAGCATATCTCTTGACATCAAGAGGCATGCCAGGACCTCGGAGGGGCGGGCGCCTGAGAGAGCACCACCTGCTCCCGGGCGAGGATCCGGTGCTGCGCTGGTACCAGGCCACGCGCCCTGCGGCCGGCGACCGCGGCGCTCAGCCCGGCGCTGGAGGAAAGTTCATGACGGGGCGCGCGGCGCCCCAGCGGGAGGCTGACCCGGCCCGGCGCCCCGGGACCGGGCTGCCGTTGCGTCGCGCCGTCGCGGTCGCGCGCCGCGCGCCGCAGGCTGCGCGGGCTCGTCCCGCCCGGCCAGCCGGCGGAGGGCCCCGGAGGAGATCTTCGGGTTCGGGTCGAGCTGTGACAGTCCGTTCCAGGCCAGGTTCACCAGGTGCGCGGCCATCTCCTCCAGGGCGGGCTTGCGCACGTCGAGCCACCACTGCCCGGCCGATGCGACCATGCCCACCAGCATCTGGGAGTAGACCGGCGCGAGCCTGGGGTCGTAGCCGCGCACCTTCAGCACGTCGGCCAGGATGTACTCGACCTGGCTGGCGATGTCGCTGATCAGGCTGGCGAAGGTGCCGGACACCGAGGCGGGGTGCGAGTCGCGCACGAGGATGCGGAACCCGTCGCTGTTGTCCTCGATGTAGCGGAGCAGGGTGACCGCGGCCGCCTCGAACTTCTCCATCGTGTCCTCGCCGGCGAGCACCTGGGTGGCCATCGCGAGGAACCGCTCCACCTCGCGGTCCACCACCACTGCGTACAGGCCCTCCTTGCCGCCGAAGTGCTCGTAGACGACCGGCTTGGAGACGCGGGCCCGGGCGGCGATCTCCTCGATCGAGGTGCCGTCCAGGCCCCGCTCCGCGAACAGCCTGCGGCCGATGTCCAGGAGCTGCTCGCGCCGCTCCTTGCCGGTCATCCTGGTCCGTCCGGATTTCGGGGACTGGCTGGTCACGCCCCCATCATGCAGGCACCGGCCGGCTATCGGCCACTCGGCGGCGCCACGGCCGGGCGCGGCCTGGCCATCGAGCCGAGCGGCCGCTGCTCGCCGAGCTTCTTGGCGGACAGGCGAGCAGGATCGGGCCAGCGGACGTCGCGGGCCCAGCCCAGCTTCTCGGCGAGCCAGATCGCCCGGGCCGCGATGTCGATCTGGCCCTTGAACACGCCGTGCCGCGCGCAGGTCGGGTCGGCGTGGTGCAGGTTGTGCCAGGACTCGCCGAACGAGAGCACGGCGAGCCAGGCCACGTTCCGCGACTTGTCGCGCGCCTCGAACTCGAGCCTGCCGAACGTGTGGCAGATCGAGTTGATCGACCAGGTGACGTGGTGCAGGAACGAGACGCGCACCAGGCTCGCCCAGAAGAACGCGATCAGCGCACCCTGCCACGACATCGTCCAGACGCCGCCGATCACGGCCGGCAGCAGCAGCGTGGCCGCCACCAGCGCCGGGAACAGGCGGGAGACCGCCCGGATGTCCCGGTCGGCCAGCCAGTCCGGGGCGAACTTCTGCTGGGAGGTGACGTCCCGGTCGAACAGCCAGCCCATGTGAGCCCAGATCATGCCCTTGGTGAGCGCCTTCCAGTCATCACCGAAGCGCCATGGCGAGTGCGGGTCGCCCTCCCTGTCGCTGTACTTGTGGTGCCTGCGGTGGTCGGCGACCCACTCCAGGACCGGCCCCTCGACGGCGAGCGAGCCCGCCACGCCGAGGATGATCTTGAGGGCGCGGGTGGCCTTGAACGAGCTGTGGGTGAAGTAGCGGTGGAAGCCCATCGCGATCCCCAGCCCGGAGACCAGGTAGAACGCGATCCCGATCACGATGGCCTGCCAGTCGAGCAGGCCCCAGGCCCACGCGACCGGGACGGCGGCGAGCAGCGCGAGCATCGGGACGCCGGTGAAGACGGCGATCAGGACCCGCGCCGCCGCGCCGCGTGGCTCAGGGTCGATGTCGGGCAGCGGCGGGCGGCGGGCGGCGGGCCGTGGCGCCTCGTCGGGCAGGACGGGCAGGTCGGTGGCGGCGGTCATCACTGTTCCCCTGTGGCTCGGTGGGCCGGTCCGGAAGAGCGATCCGCAGAACCGAGGTCATGGGCCAACGCGAATACGCTTACGTAACCGTAGCTTACGCTAGCGTAGGTTGCCTGCGGGCCGAAGAGGGGGATCCGACATATTTCCCCGCCCGGGGCTTGTGCCCTTCGCGCAATACGGCCCGCGGCGCACGCCGGGGCGGCGCGGCCGGTCTGGGTGCCCGGCCGGCGGGCCGCCCGCCGGCGGGCCGCCCGCCGCCGCGCCGAGCCGCCGGGCGGCGGGTGACCGGGCGGCGGGGCGGCCGGTATGGTGGAGCCGCCACCACGGGTCCTGGCACACCGGGGTCCCATTCCGGCGTGGGGTAATCGGCAACCCAACGGGCTTTGACCCCGTTAATTCTGGTTCGAGTCCAGACGCCGGAACAGTCGGCCCGTCGCGCCCGGCTCCATCGGCCCGGCCGGCGAACTCCGCGCGCACCCCGAGGAGCCTGACCGGGCCCCGGCGATCGAAGCCGGCCAGCGCGCTGAGGGCCGCCGCCTCGATCGCATCCGGGTCCCGGCTGGGGGCCGGCAGCGCCCGGCCGTGGGTGACGGTGACGAACGGCGCGTACCGCACCTTGACCACGACCCGCGCCGCGGGCCGCCCGTCGCGCGCGACCTCCCGCGCGGCCAGCCGGGCCAGGCGCGCCACCTCCTGCCGGACCCGGTTCCAGTCCGCGAGGTCCTCCTGGTAGGTGACCTCGCGCCCGCGCGACCGGGGCACCCAGGGCTCGGCGCTCACCGGTGACAGGTCGATGCCCCTGGCGACCTGGACCAGCCACGGCCCGGTCACCGGGCCGAATCTGCCGGCGAGTTCCCGGTGGTCGGCGGCGGCGAGCCCGGCGACCGTCGTGATCCCCAGCCCGGCCAGCCGGCGCGCGGTCTTCGCGCCGACGCCCCACAGCGCGTCCGGCGGCCTGGAGCCCATGACCTCGAGCCAGGTCCGGTCGGTGAGGGTGAACGTGCCTGCGGGCTTGCCGAGGCCCGTGGCCATCTTGGCCTGAAGCTTGTTCCGGCCGATGCCGACGCTGCACTCCAGTCCGGTCGCCGCGCGCACCTTCGCCTGGACCGCACGGGCGAACGCCTCCGGGTCGTCGGTGTCCACGGCCAGGAACGCCTCGTCCCAGCCCATCACCTCGACCACGGCCGGCAGGGCGCGCAGGATGGCCATCACGTGCCGCGAGGCCGCCTCGTAGGCGGCCCGGTCCACGGGCAGGAACACCGCGCCCGGGCAGCGCCGCGCCGCGGTCCGCAGCGGCATTCCCGAGCGCACCCCGAACGCGCGCGCCTCGTAGGAGGCGGTCGCCACCACGCCGCGCTTGGCCGGGTCGCCGTCGCCGCCGACGATCACCGGCCGGCCGCGCAGCTCCGGGCGCCGCAGCAGCTCCACCGCCGCGATGAACTGGTCGAGGTCCACGTGCAGGACCCAGGCGGCCACCATTCCAGTCTCCCCCGCGGCGGCCAGGGCCAGACCGTAGCGGAAGTGACGATCGTGGCCGAGGTATCCTGCTGCGGTCGGGGACATCCGCACGGGCGGCCCGTCACGCGCCGCGGCGGGCGCCGAGGGATCGGCGGTCGCACTCCGCCATCACACCGAGGAGCCGAGCCGAGTGAGCGCAGCGCGCCCCGCCGCCGTCATCGTACTCGCGGCCGGCGAGGGCACCCGGATGAACTCGCGCCTGCCCAAGACGCTGCACCTGGTCTGCGGGCTGCCCATGCTCGCCCACTGCCTGTCCGCCGCGGCGCAGACCGGGCCTGGCCGCCTGATCGTGGTCGTCGGCCACGCCGCCGGCCAGGTGAGCGCGCACGTGCGGGAGCACGCGCCGGACGCGCAGGTCGTCGTCCAGGAGCGCCTGGGCGGGACCGGGCACGCGGTCCGCATGGCGCTGGAGGCCGCGGGCACGATCCGGGGGACCGTGGTGGTCACCTACGCGGACACGCCCCTGCTGCGCGGCGCGACGCTCGCCGCGCTGGCCGCCGAGCGGGAGCGGGCGGGCGCGGCGGCCGCCGTGCTGACCGCGCGGGCGCCGGACCCGTCCGGGTACGGCCGGATCGTCCGCGACGCCGGCGGCGGGTTCGCCTCGATCGTCGAGCACGCCGACGCCACGCCGGAGCAGCTGGCGATCGTCGAGGTCAATCCCGGCATGTACGCCTTCGACGGCGACCTGCTCGCCGATGCCGTCAAGCGGGTCGGCACCGGCAACGCCCAGGGCGAGGAGTACCTCACCGACGCGGTCGGGGTGCTCCGCCGCGACGGCCACCGGGTGGTCACGGTCGAGTGCCGGGACTTCGACGAGGTGCGCGGGGTGAACGACCTGGCCCAGCTCGCCCAGGCCAACAGGATCATGAACGACCGGCTGCTCGCCGCGGCGATGCGCGCCGGGGTGGTCGTGGCCGATCCCGCGAGCACGTGGATCGACGTGCGGGTGAGCCTCGCGGCGGGAGCGTGGATCGGCCCGTGGACACAGCTTCGGGGCGCCACCGTCGTCGGCCCGGGGGCCAGCGTCGGCCCCGGCTGCGTGCTGACGGACACCGTGGTCGGCGCGGGCGCGCGCGTGGTTCAGTCGTATTGTGATGGTGCGGTCATCGGCGACGGCGCGGAGGTGGGACCGTTCGCGCGGCTGCTGCCCGGGATGACGGCGGAAGGGCGACGGGCGACCGCTGCGGCCGAGGGTGAGGGAGTGCGGGGCAGGTGACGCGCGGGGCCGGGCCGAGCGAGAAGAGGATGATGCTCTTCTCCGGCCGCGCCTATCCCGAGCTTGGCCGCGAGATCGCGGACTACCTGGGCATGAGCCTCACCCCCACCACCTTGTACGACTTCGCCAGCGGCGAGGTGTTCGTCCGCTTCCTGGAGTCGGTCCGCGGATGCGACGCGTTCGTGATCCAGAGCCACACGGCCCCGATCAACCACTGGATCATGGAGCAGCTCATCATGGTCGACGCGCTCAAGCGCGCCTCGGCCAAGCGGATCACCGTGGTGACGCCGTTCTTCGGCTACGCCCGGCAGGACAAGAAGAGCCGCGGCCGGGAGCCGATCTCCGCCCGGCTGATGGCGGACCTGTTCGCCGCCGCCGGCGCCGACCGGCTGATGGCAGTGGACCTGCACACGGCCCAGATCCAGGGCTTCTTCGACGGCCCTGTGGACCACCTGTTCGCCCTGCCGATCCTGGCCTCCTACCTTGAGGGCAGGCTCGACCTGGCCAGCGTCACCGTGGTGGCGCCGGACGCCGGGCGGGTCAGGGTCTGCGAGCGGTGGACCGACCGGCTCGGCTGCCCGCTGGCGATCATCCACAAGCGGCGCGATCCCGACGTGGCGAACAAGGTGAGGGTGCTCGAGGTGGTGGGCCAGGTTGCCGGGCGGACCTGCATCCTGGTGGACGACATGATCGACACCGGCGCCACGATCGCGAACGCCGCCGAGATCCTCTTCGCCCAGGGAGCCGCCCGGGTGATCGCGACCGCGACGCACGGCGTGCTGTCCGGCCCGGCGGTCGACCTGCTCAAGAACTCGGCGATCAGCGAGGTGATCGTCACCAACACGCTGCCGATCCCCCCGGAGAAGCAGTTCGACAAGCTAACCGTGCTGTCGATCGCGCCGCTGATCGCGCGCGCGATCACCGAGGTCTTCTCCGAGGGCTCGGTGACCAGCCTGTTCGACGGCCAGTCCTGAGCGCCGCTAGACTCGCTGGCGTTCACGCGCGTCCCGAACAGGAGTCCGACCGTGCCCGAGGTACACATCGCCGCGTCAGCGCGCACCGAGCTCGGCAAGGGCGCCGCGCGGCGGGAGCGCCGCGCGGGCCGGGTGCCCGCCGTCCTGTACGGCCACGGCACCTCCCCGCGTCACGTGAGCCTGCCCGGGCACGACGTCCTGCTCGCGCTGCGCACCGCCAACGTGCTCATCCGCCTCGACGGCCTGGAGGGAGGCAGCCAGCTGGCCCTGCCGCGCGCCGTCCAGCGCGACCCGATCAAGGGCACCGTCGAGCACGTCGACCTGCTGCTCGTGCGCCGCGGCGAGAAGGTGACCGTGGACGTCCCGGTCACCGCCGTCGGCGAGGTCGGCCCGGACGGCCTGCTCGACCAGCAGGTCGTCCAGATCTCGGTGCTGGCCGAGGCGACTCACATCCCGCCGGCCATCGAGGTCGACGTGTCCGGCATGGCCGTCGGGACCACCGTCAGCGCAGGCGACCTGAAGCTGCCGCGGGGGGTGAGCCTGGCCGGGGATGCCGACATGCTCGTGCTGCACGTGATCCCGGCGCCGACGGCGGCGCAGATGGAGGCGGAGATCGGGCTGGCGCCGGCCGAGGAGGCCGAGGCGCAGGCCGCTGCCGCGCCCGGGGCGGCGCAGCCTCCCGCCGAGTAGCCGGGCGGCTGGCTGGGCGAGGTGCGAGAGCCGGCGCGCGAGGAGTGGTGGCTGGTCGCCGGCCTGGGGAATCCCGGCCCGCGATACGCCGGGAACCGGCACAACGCCGGCCACATGGTGGCCGGCGCGCTGGCCCGCCGGGCCGGCGCGAGCCTGCGGCGGGATGCGCGGCGGCGCGTGCTGGCCGGCACCGGTGAACTGGCCGGGCACAGGGTCGTGATCGCCGAGCCGATCGCGTTCATGAACCTCTCCGGGGGCCCGGTCGCCGCCCTCGCCTCGTTCCACAAGATCCCGCCCGGCCGGGTGGTCATCATCCACGACGAGCTCGACCTGCCCTTCGGCGCGGTCCGGCTCAAGCTCGGCGGCGGCGACAATGGGCACAACGGGCTGCGGTCGGTCAGCGCCGCGCTCGGCACCCGCGAGTACAACCGCGTCAGGATCGGCATCGGCCGCCCGCCCGCCCGGACGGACCCCGCCGACTACGTGCTCTCCGACTTCACCGCCGCCGAGCGCAAGGACCTGCCGTTCGTGATCGAGCTGGCCGCGGACGCCGTGGAGGCGCTGCTCGCCCGGGGCCTGGTCGCCGCGCAGAACCAGATCCACCCCGCCCGGGCCGCCGGGCCGGCCTGACCGGGGCGTCCGGCTGCCCGCCCGGCCGGGCCGCGGCATCCGGCCCGGTCGCGGCATCCGGCCCGGTTGCTGTGACTTGACCCGGCATGATGTCAACTACCCTCTTTGCTCGCGCGTCCTACATGTGCACTAATCAGTGAACGCGTGGTGAAGCGCGGCCGGGGCCCGGCTGAACGGGTCGGCCGGAGGGAGGGATGGCGTGTCGGGCCACACGGCAACCACCGTCACCCGCTGGTCGTGGTCGCTGGAGCGACTGGCCACGGGGACCTCGGCCGCCTGGACCTCCCGGTACCTCCGGCAGGCCGCGGTGACCGACGTGGGCTGCGCGCTGGTCGCGGGCCTGCTCGCCTTCGAGGGCAGGTTCGGCCTCGGCCGCAGCCACCCGGCCGGGTACCTGGTCATCAGCCTCTGCCTGCCGCTGGCCTGGGTGGTGACGCTCGCGCTCGCCGGCGGCTACGACCCGCGGTTCATCGGGGTCGGCACCGACGAGTTCCGCAAGGTCCTCAACGCGGGCGTGTTCCTCACCGCGGCGGTCGCGATCGCGTCCTACGCGGGCAAGGCCGAGCTGGCCAGGGGCTACATGGCGATCGCGCTGCCCAGCGTGACCGTGTTCGACCTGCTCGCCAGGTACGCGCTGCGCAAGCGGCTGCACCGGCTCCGCCGCCACGGCGGCTGCATGCGCCGGGTCGTCGTGGTCGGCCACGAGCCGGTGATCGCCGACATCACGCAGATGCTCCGCCGGGACTCCCACCACGGCCTCCAGGTCGTCGCCGCCTGCGTGGCCGGCGCCCCCGCCTCGGACGCCATCGCGGGCGTGCCCGCCGCCGGCGGGCTCGACCAGGTCACCGAGGCGGTCCGGTCGTACAGCGCGGACACGGTCGCGGTGCTGGCCTGCCCGGAGATGGCCGGCCAGCGGCTGCGGCAGCTGGCCTGGGAGCTGGAGAAGACCGGCACCGAGCTGTGCGTCGCGCCCGCCCTGCTCGACGTGGCCGGCCCGCGGACCACGATCCGGCCGGTCGCCGGGCTGCCCTTGCTCCACGTGGACCATCCCGAGTTCGGCGGCGCCCGCCTGGTTGTCAAGGGGGCCTTCGACAAGCTCGTCGCGCTCGCCGGGCTGGCCCTGGCGCTCCCGCTGTTCCTGATGATCGCCCTGGCCATCAAGCTGGACGACCGCGGGCCGGTGCTCTTCCGCCAGGTCCGGGTCGGCAAGGGCGGCGAGACCTTCCCCGTCTACAAGTTCCGCAGCATGGTGACCGACGCCGAGCAGCGCCGGGCGGAGCTGGCCGGGCGGAACGAGCAGGACGGGCCGCTGTTCAAGATCAGGAACGACCCGAGGGTCACCAGGGTTGGCCGGCTGCTGCGGCGCTGGTCGCTGGATGAGCTCCCGCAGCTGCTCAACGTGGTCGCCGGGGACATGTCACTGGTCGGCCCGCGGCCCGCGCTCCCCGAGGAGGCCGCGGTCTACGGCGAGTACGTCAGGCGCAGGCTGGCGGTCAAGCCGGGCATGACGGGGCTGTGGCAGGTCAACGGCAGGTCCGACCTGTCCTGGGAGGAGTCGGTCCGGCTGGACCTGCGGTACGTGGAGAACTGGTCGCTCATGCTCGACCTGCAGATCCTCTGGAAGACCTGGGCGGCCGTCCTGCGCGGCTCCGGGGCCTACTGACAGACTGGCCGCGTGACCTTCCCCGCCGACGACATCCTCGCCCGTGACCTGGCCACCGCCGCCGGCGAGCTGCTGCTGGCCCTGCGCGGACCGGGCGGCCCGCGGCCGGCGGACGAGCTGCGGCACGCCGGCGACCGGGCCTCCCAGGACTATCTGTCCGCCGAGCTGGCCAGGCTGCGCCCGGGCGACGCGGTGCTCTCCGAGGAAGCCGCCGATGACCCGGCCCGGCTCGCCGCCGAGCGGGTCTGGATCGTCGATCCCCTCGATGGGACGCGGGAGTTCGGCGAGGCCGGCCGGGCCGACTGGGCGGTGCACGTCGCGCTGTGGGAGCGCGGCGACCTGACCGCGGGCGCGGTCGCCCTCCCCGCCCAGGGGCGGGTGCTGTGCACCGCCGAGCCGCCGCCCGCGCCCGAGCCCGGCGGCGGCCCGCTCAGGCTGGCGGTCAGCCGGTCGCGCCCGCCGGCGTTCGCGCTCAGCCTCGCCCGGTTGCTCGGCGCCGAGCTCGTCCCGCTCGGCTCGGCGGGCGCGAAGGCCGCGGCGGTGATCACCGGGGACGCCGACGCCTACGTTCACTCCGGCGGGCAGCACGAGTGGGACTCGGCGGCGCCGGTCGCGGTCGCCCGGGCGGCCGGGCTGCACGCCTCCAGGATCGACGGCTCGGCGCTGCGCTACAACCGCGCCCCGCCCTGGGTCCCCGACCTCGTGATCTGCCCCGCCTGGCTCGCCGCCCGGCTGCTGGAGGCCATCGGCACGGCGATCAGCGCCGCGCCGGCCGGCGACGCGGCGGTCTTACCGGCCGGGTCGCCCGGCGCCGCCCCCGGGCGCGAGCTGACCCTCGACCCGCACCAGCGTGCCCAGGATCAGCGCCCCGAACAGCCAGCCCGCGAGCACGTCCTCGGGCCAGTGGCGGCCGAGGTAGAGGCGGGACCCGCCCTGGCCGGCCACCAGGCCGGCCAGGATCGACCAGACGGCCAGGCGCTCGGCGGGGCTGTCCCACTCGCGGGTCAGCAGGTGGGCGAGCATGCCGAACGTGATGACCGTGCGCGCCGCCCCGCCCGACGGATAGTCGCCCGGCGGCCCGATCGACGTCTCCTGCGCCGGCTTGGTCCCCTTGACCAGCCGCTTGAGCGCCTTCTGCAGCGCGACCTCGGCGGCCGCCCCGCCGACCAGCAGCTGCAGCGGAGCCCAGCTGCGCCGCTGGTAGGCGATCATGCCGCCGACGAGCAGCGAGAACGAGCCGATCACCGAGTAGCCGCCGATCGTCGTCACCGGCTCCAGCCGCCTGGCGAGCGTCGCCGACCGGTGCTTGACGCAGTAGTCGTAGAGTCGGCGTGAGGGCTCGATCACGCGGTCGTGCTGCAGCAGCTTGCCCACCGCCCACGTGGTGAGCAGCGTCGTGGCGCCGCCGGCCGCGATCGTGCGCAGCACGGCGCCGGTGGATGATCCAGACCTGGGCACGAGGAAACCCTACATGCCCGGAGCGGCCATCCGGGGCCGCCCGGAGGCCCCCGCAGGGCACCGCGGCCCCGCCGGGGCCGCTGACACCTGAGGAGCGTGGCGATGCGCCAGCGGCTGGCGGCCTACGCCGTGGTGGCCGATGCCGTCGGCCGGGTGCTGCTCACCCGGCACCGCCCCGGCCGCCCCGGCCGGTGGCTGCTGCCGGGAGGCGGCGTCGAGGCGGGCGAGCACCCCGAGCAGGCGGTGGTCCGGGAGGTGCTCGAGGAGGCCGGGCTGGCAGTCGCGGTGATCGGGCCGCCCTTCGCCGTGCTGAGCGACGTCAGCCGGGTGGGGCGGCGGCGCCGCCGGCTGCACACGGTCCGGCTGATCTACCGGGCGCGGCCGGCGGGATCCGGCGCGGCCTGCGAGCCCGCCCGGCCAGGCGGGCAGGCCGGCCCGGAGCGCCCCGGCGAGGCCGCGCGGTGGTGCTCGCCGCGCGAGTGGCGGGCGCTGCCGGTGGCGGCATTCACCGCGTCCGTCCTGGAGCGGCTGGACGGCGGGGGGCAGCCGGCCGGCTGACCGGCGCGCCGCGTGGCCTGACCTGGCCTGCGGCGCCGGGTGATTGAGCGGGGGCGATCGCGGCTACAACTCCGGACGGGCCGCGGGGGCGGCAGATATAGTGGTCGTCCCGTCCGGGTCACGGATGCACATCGACGCCACCTCCAGGAGCTTGCCTGATGACGACGCCGCGCCCGCCGATGCCGCACGCCGACTACCAGCTCAGCCAGATCGACGTGCTGGAGGCCGAGTCGATCCACGTGATCAGGGAGGTGGCGGCCGAGTTTGAGCGGCCGGTCCTGCTCTTCTCCGGCGGCAAGGACTCCGTCGTCATGCTCGCCCTCGCCGAGCGCGCCTTCTGGCCCGCCAGGATCCCGTTCCCGGTGATGCACGTGGACACCGGGCACAACTTCGAGGAGGTGCTCCGGTTCCGTGACCGCCGGGTCGCCGAGCTGGGCGTGCGGCTGATCGTCGCGAGCGTGCAGGAGTCCATCGACTCCGGCCGCGTGGCGGAGGAGACCGGCAGGTGGGCGAGCCGGAACCGGCTGCAGACGGTCACCCTGCTCGACGCGATCGCCGAGCACCGGTTCGACGCGGTCTTCGGAGGGGCACGCCGCGACGAGGAGAAGGCGCGGGCCAAGGAGCGGGTGTTCTCGTTCCGCGACGAGTTCGGCCAGTGGGATCCCAAGAACCAGCGGCCCGAGCTGTGGAGCCTGTACAACACCAGGATCCGCCGGGGCGAGCACATCAGGGTGTTCCCGCTGTCGAACTGGACCGAGCTGGACATCTGGCAGTACATCGCCCGAGAGGGACTGGAGATCCCCTCGATCTACTTCGCCCATCGCCGGCGGGTGTTCGAGCGGGACGGGATCCTGCTGGCGGACCACCCGTTCGCCCGGCGGGCCGACCACGAGACCGCGTTCGAGGCGATGGTCAGGTACCGGACCGTGGGCGACCTGACCTGCACCGGAGCGGTGGAGTCGACCGCGGCCACGCTGGAGGCGGTGATCGCCGAGATCGCGGCGACCCGGATCACCGAGCGAGGGCAGACCCGCGCCGACGACCGGGCCAGCGAGGCCGCGATGGAGGACCGCAAGCGGGAGGGCTACTTCTAGCATGGACATCCTGCGGTTCGCGACGGCCGGATCGGTGGATGACGGCAAGTCGACCCTGATCGGGCGGCTGCTGTATGACTCCAAGGCGATCTTCGAGGACCAGCTGGCCGCGGTCGAGCGGACCAGCCGCGAGCGCGGCGAGGAATTCACCAACCTCGCGCTGCTGACCGACGGCCTGCGCGCCGAGCGCGAGCAGGGCATCACGATCGACGTCGCCTACCGCTACTTCGCGACGCCGCGCCGCAAGTTCATCATCGCCGACACCCCCGGGCACATTCAGTACACGCGGAACATGGTCACCGGCGCCTCCACCGCGGACCTGGCGGTCGTGCTCGTCGACGCCCGGAACGGGCTCACCGAGCAGAGCCGGCGCCATGCGTTCCTCGCCACGCTGCTGAGGGTGCCGCACCTGGTGCTCGCCGTGAACAAGATGGACCTGGTCGGCTACGAGGCTGCGGCCTTCGAGCGGATCGCCAGTGAGTTCACCGCGTTCGCCACCAAGCTGGAGGTCGCCGACCTGACCTTCATCCCGATCTCGGCGCTGCACGGCGACAACGTGGTCGAGCGCTCCGCGAACATGCCGTGGTACAACGGCCCCTCGCTGCTGCACCACCTGGAGCACGTGCACATCGCCTCGGACCGCAACCTCATCGACGTCCGCTTCCCGGTCCAGTACGTGATCAGGCCGCACCAGGCCACCGACCCGGCGCTGCACGACTACCGCGGCTACGCGGGCCAGGTCGCCGGCGGCGTGCTCAAGCCCGGCGACGAGGTCATGCACCTGCCGTCCGGCCTGACGACCAGGATCAGCCGGATCGACACCGCGGCCGGGCCAGCCGCGCAGGCCTTCCCCCCGATGTCGGTGACGCTGCTGCTCGAGGACGACCTGGACATCTCCCGCGGCGACATGATCTGCCGGCCGCACAACCAGCCGTCCAGCGTCCAGGACGTGGACGCGATGGTCTGCTGGATGACCGACGCCCCGGCGCTGACCCCGCGCAGCCGGCTGATCGTCAAGCACACCACGCGGACGGTCAAGGCGCTCGTCCGGGACATCGGCTACCGGCTCGACATCAACACCCTCCACCGGGACGAGTCCGCCCAGCAGCTGCGGCTCAATGAGATCGGCCGCGTCTCGCTCCGGCTCACCCAGCCGATCTTCTGCGACCCGTACGCGCGGAACCGGGCCACCGGCGGGCTGATCCTCATCGACGAGGCGACCAGCGCGACCGTCGGAGCCGCCATGATCACCGAGGCGGGCTGACCGCCGCCTCGCCTCCCGGTCCCGCCGCGCCGCACACCGCCTTCCCGTTCCCCCGGCCGCGCGCCTGCCCGCGCCCCTGGCGCGGCTCCCTCGGGCCGGCCCTCCCCGCGCCCCACGCGCGTGACATTGCGCCGGCGCGTTCATGGCCGATCTCGGATCTGGTTATTCGGCACAGTCTGAGCTATAAGACGATCTAGGAATTACTGTTGGCCGATGGGCGGAGGAATGCTCATGAGTCACCGTGCGGCACGGACGCGGTCCCGCGCCGGGCTGAGCCTGGCGCTGGCGGGCATCGCCGGGGCGAGCCTGATAGCGCTCGCCATCCCGGCGTCGGCCGGAATCCGGGCGACCGACTGGCCCGCCTACCTGGACGGGCCCCGGCACTGGTCGGACAACCACGCCGACGCGGCGATCACCCCGGCCACCGCGGCCAGCCTGGCGCTCAAGTGGCACGCGGCCGGCAGCTTCCTGTCCAGCCCCGCCGTGGCCGACGGGGCCGTGTTCATCGGGGCGACCTCGGGTGAGTTCTACAAGTACAGCGAGTCCACCGGGAAGGTGCTCGACAAGGTGTTCCTCGGCCACCTCGCGGCGAGGACCTGCCCGGCCATGGGATTCGTCTCCACCGCCACGGTCGCCTACGACCCCTCCCGCGGCGAGGACATCGTGTACGTGTCCGCCCCGGACGGCTACCTGTACGCGCTGCGGGCCGCCAACCTCGCGGTGGTCTGGAAATCGGTCATCGCCATCCCCTCCGCCACGGTCAGCGACTACTTCGACTGGTCCTCGCCCACCGTCGCCAGCGGCAGGATCTACGTGGGCATCTCGTCGTCCTGTGACAGCCCGCTGATCCGCGGGGGAGTGGCCGGGTACTACCAGGGCAGCGGCAAGCGGTTCGCGACGTTCTACACGGTGCCCGCCGGTTACGTGGGCGGCTCGGTCTGGTCCAGCGCAGCCGTGGACTCCAGCGGCTACGTCTACATCAGCACCGGGAACCAGCCGCCGGGCCAGTCGCCGCTCAGCCCCCCGTACAAGTACACCGACTCGATCATCAAGCTCGCCCCGGGCACGCTGAAGGTGCTCGCCTCCTACCAGATCCCCAAGAGCGACTTCACCGGCGACGGCGACTTCGGCGGCTCGCCGACGATCTTCGGCTCGTTCGTGGGAGCCTGCAACAAGAACGGGATCTACTACGCGCTGGAACGCTCCACGATGACGCTGGCGTGGAAGGACCGGATCGGCGCGAAGTCCACCGCCTCCACGCCCGCGCAGTGCTCGGCGGCCGCGGCCTGGGACGGCACCCACCTGTACATCGCCGGGCCGGCCACCACGATCGGCGGGACGGCCTACTACGGCTCGGTCCGCCAGGTTGATCCCCAGACCGGAGCCTTCCTGTGGCAGACCGGCCTGCCCGACGGCGTGATCGGCAGCCCCACCATGAACGGAGGCGGCCTGATCGGCCTGGGCACCTACGACAAGAGCGCGCCCAGCCAGAACGGGGTCTTCCTGGTCAGCGCCTCGGACGGGAAGGTCGTGCGGGCGCTGCTGCCCGGCGCGTACGACTTCGCGCAGAATGTCTTCGCCGACGGCATGCTGTTCGCGGCCAACGGCACCGGCTTGTACGCCTACGGGCTGTAAGCACTGTTGCGTTGTCAACCATGCCGGTGCGCCAGGCGTCTCCTGGTACGTGCGGCAGGCCGGCCGTGGCCGGCCTGCCGGATCGTCACGGGAGCGCGCACCTGGCAGGAGCAACGATGAGAATGCGAGCCTTGCGGGCCGGACCGGCGGTGGCCGCGGCGATCAGCCTGGCCGCGGCACCCGCCGTGCTGCTCGGCACGGGCGGGCTCGCGCCGGCCGTCCTGGCCTCGGGCAGCGGCCCCGGGCAGAACCTGAGCGCGGCGGCGTCGCCGATCTGGCAGACCGACAACACGGTCTGGGCCCTCGCGGTGGCGAACGGCGTGCTCTATGTCGGCGGCGAGTTCACGACCGTGCGGCCCCCGGGTGACCCGCTCGGCACGGGCGAGGTCAGCCAGCCCTACCTGGCGGCGTTCAGCGCCAGCACCGGAGACCTGATCACCAGCTTCAGCCCGGCGATCGCCGACGTGGGGACGTGCTCGCCGAGCATCCCGTGCGGCGTGTCGGCGCTGGCGGTCTCCCCGGACCGCAAGACCTTGTACGTCGGCGGCACGTTCACCCACGTGGACGGCCAGTACCGGGACCACCTGGCGGCGCTGGACATCTCCGCGGCGCCGACCCCGACCGGCGCGCTGCTGCCCACCTGGAAGCCCACGGCCGGCGGGAAGGTGCTGTCGATCGCGCCCTCCCCGGACGGGTCGGAGGTCTACATCGGCGGCACCTTCACGGTGTTCGACGGCCAGGCCCGCGAGCATGCCGCGGCGGTGAGCGCCTCCGGCGCGCTGCAGCCGTGGGCGCCGAACCTGAACAGCACGGTCGACGCCATCGCCGTCGCCCCGGATGACTCCCGGGTCCTGGTCGGCGGGTACTTCTCCGCGGTCAACGGGGTCACCCAGCAGGGCATCGCTTCCACCAACCCGGCCAGCGGGGCCTCCGAGCCCTGGGCGGCCACGATCGAGCCGCACACCTCCACCTGCACCGCCGCGGTCAAGGACATCATCGTCAGCGGGGGGACCGCCTACATCGCGTCCGAGGGCACCGGCCCGGGCTGCTTCGACGGCGACTTCGCCGCCAGCATCTCCAGCGGCAGCCTCGTCTGGCAGAACGATTGCCTGGGCGCCACCCAGGCGCTCGCGATCGTGAACGGCTGGCTGTACAAGGGCTCCCACGCCCACGACTGCGCGTACGCGCCCGGGGGATTCCCGCAGGTCAGGGACTCCTCGGGGACCGGGTGGGTCACCCACCACCTGCTCGACCAGTCGCTGACCGACGGCTCGCTCGGCCACTGGACCCCGAACACCGACAACACCGACCTCGGGCCCCGGGTCTTCGCGACCGATGGCACGCAGCTGTTCGTCGGCGGCGGGTTCATCACGGTGAACGGCACGGCGCAGCAGGGGCTGACCCGGTTCGAGCCGGCCCCGGACGTCACCGGCCCGACCAGGCCCGGGCAGCCGGTGGCGGTCAGCACCACCGCCGGGGTGGTGAACCTCACCTTCACCGGGTCGTACGACAACGACGACGGCACGATCACCTATCGGATCTACCGCGACAGCGGCACGAGCCCGATCGCGAAGATCACCGATGTGTCCTGGCCGTGGGCGATCCCCGTGCTGCACTACCGGGACGCCGGCCTGACCCCCGGCAGCTCCCACACCTACTGGGTGGCCGCCACCGACGGCGCCAAGGGCTCGCAGAAGTCCGCCACCTCCGCCCCGGTGACGGTGTCGTCCGCCAGCCCGTCACTCACCTACGAGCAGACCGTGCTGGCCGGCCACCCGTCGTTCCTCTGGCAGCTCAACGAGACCTCGGGGACGACCGCGGCCGACGCCACCGGCCACGGCTTCACCGGCGTCTACGAGCCGGGCACCTCCCAGGGCCAGCCGGGGCCGGCCAACGTCTCGGACTACGCGGCCGGCTTCGACGGCAAGACCGGCCTGGTCACCGCCGCCTCCCCGGTGACTGGCCCGCAGGCATTCTCGATCGAGGGCTGGTTCAAGACCACCACGAACACCGGCGGCATGCTGATCGGGTTCGGCAACAAGCAGACCGGCTCCAGCACGAGCTACGACCGGCACATCTACATGATGAACGACGGCCAGCTCGTGTTCGGCGTGTACAACTCCGGCCTCTACACGATCGAGACGCCGGACGCCTACAACGACGGCCAGTGGCACTACGTGGCCGCCACCCTCGGCCCCAGCGGCATGGCGCTTTACGTCGACGGCCAGCTCACCGGCACCAACGCCAACCACGCGGCCCAGAGCTACACCGGGTACTGGCGGGTCGGCGGGGACAACCTGAACGGCTGGAACCTCGACTACTGGCACAGCAACAGCCAGGGGACCACGGAGCCGAACGACTACTACTTCACCGGCACGATCGCGGACGTGGCCGTGTACCCGTATGCGCTGTCGGCCAGCCAGGTCGCGGCGCACTACGCGAGCGCCGTCGGGCCGTAGGACGAGCAGGACGGCAGGCAGAATGCGGTGATCCTATGCGCGAAGTCCACCATGACCGGCCT
Source organism: Actinomycetota bacterium (assembly GCA_021324595.1). Lineage (GTDB taxonomy): Bacteria > Actinomycetota > Actinomycetes > Streptosporangiales > Streptosporangiaceae > Chersky-822. The sequence goes on from JAJPIV010000108.1 coordinate 23,434, forward strand.
GGGAACGCTCTACGCTCTCACGGTGGGCTAAGAGCCGGATCAGTCCGGCATGGCGTGACCCGGTCAGCGGGCACCCGGCCTGCCGTGATAGTCGCGGATGCGGCGGTTACCCGGTTTCGCTCATGGACGTCACCGCCTGAGAGGTTTGATGCCATGGCCCGTGCGGGGCTCGTGGTCGTCCCTGACGACCACGCCTGGCTGTTCGACCTGCTCGTGAACGGGTCGCCCGTCCCGGCCCGGCCCGGGACGGACGGTGTCGGCCCGGCGGCATGGGCCGCCTCCGGACGGCTGCCCCCGGGATTCGAGCGGGCCGAGCGGTTCGCGCTGATCCCCGGCGCGGGAGGGCGGAGCTTCGCCGTGTCGCTGGCCTCCGCCGCGGGCTCCGCCGCCGCCCTGACCTCGTACAACGCGTTGCGCTCTCCGGCCAAGCGGGCGGCCAGGCGGGTGCTCGGCCTCGGATTGCGGTCCGGCGCCATCCAGCCGCTGCTGGCCCGCAAGGTGGATGTCGGGCACCGGCCCGCGGCTGCCGGCGCGGCTGCCGGCGAGGCGGTCTCGCTGATCAGCCACCTGTGCGAGCTGTTCGGCGTGCCGAGGATCGTCCTCGCCGCCGGCGCCGGCGCGGGCCCCTACCGCAAGCCGGTGCTGCAGGCCTTCACGACCGGCGGCGCCCCGCTCGGCTACGTCAAGGTCGGCTGGAACGACTGGACCGTGGCCGCGGTGCGCCGCGAGGCGGACGCGCTGCTGTCCTGCCAGGATCGGCAGGCCGGGTTCGGCGTGCCCGGCGTGATCGCCCGGACCGCGTGGCGCGGGCTCGAGCTGCTGGTCACCGAGCCGCTGCCGGCCCGGGTGCGCCGCGTCGGCGCGCGCGGCGGCCGGCCCGGCGCGGGCCTGATCCGCCAGATCAGCGAGCTGTCCGCGGTCCGGTCCGGCCCGCTGGCCGCCGACCCCTGGTGGCGGGACCTGCGGGCCAGGATCGAATCGGCCGCATCCGACCGCGCGGCCCGCGACCACCTGGAGGGCCTGGCGGACCTGATCGAGGACCGGCACGGCGGCGCCGAGCTGCGGTACGGCGCGTGGCACGGCGACCTGGTGCCGTGGAACCAGGCCCGGCTGGGCGGCAGGCGGTACCTGTGGGACTGGGAGAGCAGCGCGCCGTACGCCCCGGTCGGGTTCGACGCGCTGCACTACCACTTCCAGGTCGCGTTCGTCGCGCGCCGCCGCTCGCTGCCCGTGGCGGCCGGGCACGCCGTCCGGCTGGCCACGCCGACCCTGACCGCGCTCGGCATCCCGCCGGCCGGCCACCGGGCGCTCGCCGACCTGCACCTGATGGAGCTGCTGGTGCGCCACGAGGAGGCGCGGGCGAGCACGGGTGACCTCGACCCGCGCTTCTGGCCCGCGGTGACCGGCGTGCTGCGGGCATCGCTGCGCGGGGCGGCCGGCTCCGGCACCATGGCCCCGCCGGCCGGAGAGGCGGGCCGGGCCGCATGAGGATCCTGTTCGCGTGCTCGACGGGCGGTCACCTGGCCCAGCTCCACCTGCTGCGCCCCTGGTGGGAGAGGCACCAGCGGACCTGGGTGACGTTCGACGACCCCCAGGCGCGCTCCCTGCTGGCCGACGAGGCCGTGATCCCCGCCTTCCACCCGACCACCCGGAACGCCCGCAACGCCTGGCGGAACCTGCGGCTGGCGATCCGGGTCATCCGGGCTGAGCGGCCCGACGTGCTGGTCTCCGACGGCGCGGGCGTCGCCTTCCCGTTCTTCCTCGCCGGGCGGCTGCTCGGGGTGCGCACCGTGTACCTGGAGGTCTACGACCGCATCGCCAAGCCGACCTTGACCGGGCGGCTGTGCTACCCGCTGGCCGACCTGTTCTGCGTGCAGTGGCCGGGGCAGCAGGCCCTGTACCCCAAGAGCCAGGTGATCGGATGCCTGCTGTGAGCACCGGATCGTGCCACGCCGGCGGGGCGGCCGGGCCCCGGATCGTGGTGACCGTCGGCACCGACCACCACCCGTTCGACCGGCTGATCGCGTGGACCAATGACTGGGTGCGCGGGCACCGGGAGCGGACGGGCCTGGTGTTCGCCCAGTACGGCACCAGCCGGGTGCGCCCGGAGTGCCCCGGGGAGCCCATGCTGCCCGCCGGCCGGCTGGCCGGCCTGCTGGACCGGGCCGACGTGGTGGTCTGCCACGGAGGCCCGGGCACCATCGCCGAGGCCTGGAGGCGCGGGCACCTGCCCGTGGTGGTCCCTCGCCGCCGGCGCCTCGGCGAGCACGTCGACGACCACCAGGTCGAGTTCTGCGCGATGCTGGCCGGCCACGGGCACATCCGGCTCGCGCGGACGCCGGAGGAACTCGGCGAGCTAGTGCTCCAGGCCGCGGCCGAGGGCCGCGCAGCCGGGCCCCGGGGCCCGGTCACGGACACCGCCGCCGCCGTCGAGCGCTTCGCCGCCCTGGTGGACGCGCTCATCGATCAGCCGCGGCGCCTCAGGCGCCGCGGCGCTCGCGGCGCCGGGAGCGCGGGGACGGCTCCCGGGCACCCGCGGCCCGCACCCGGCCCGGTGGCGCAGGCGCCCGCGAGCGCCCCCAACCCGACGACAGCCTTCCGGGAGCACCGATGAGGATCCGGCACGGGAACGCGGTCATCCTGGCCCTGGGCACGGCGGCGGCGTGCGCCGCGCCGATGGCGGCCGCCCAGGCGGCGCCCATCGGGCCCGCCGCGCGAATCGCGGCGGCCGCCCGCGGCGCGCCGACCCGCCGCGCCGCCCAGCCGGCGCCGACCGTCAGCGCGAACGCGCTGCGGTCCGACCAGACCAACGGGCAGGTGCTCAAGCTCGCCTACGCCGGCGGCTACATCTACGCCGCCGGCCCGTTCACCGGCGAGCTCGCGGCCGGGACCACCTCGACCAGCATCGGAAGCCAGGCGTACCTGGCCAGGTTCGCCTCGGCGACGGGCACGTTCGACCCCGCGTTCAGCCCGACGTTCACCAACACGGTCACCGGCGCCCCCACGAGCGTCACCGCGCTCGCGCTGTCACCGGACCGCACGACCCTCTACGTCGGCGGTCACTTCACCCAGGTGGACGGGAAGCCCCGCGGCTACGGCGCTGCCTTCGACCTGGCCACGAACCCGCCCACGCTGACGAGCTGGGATCCGAAGGCGAACGGTGCCATCCTCGCGATCGCCCCCTCGCCCGACGGCAAGACGGTCTACCTGGGCGGGACGTTCACCACCCTCAGCGGAACGGCGCGGCCGTACGCCGGCGCGGTGGACGCCGCCACCGGCGGCACCGTGCTGCCGTGGGCGCCGGCGGTCGACAAGCTCGTCGACACGATCGCCGTCGCGCCGGACGGCTCGGCGGTGCTGCTCGGCGGCTACTTCACCACGCTCAACGGCGTCCCCCAGCAAGGTGACGGGGCCGTGCAGCCGGCCACCGGCGCCAGCCCGGGCGCGAGCCTTCCCTGGCCCAACATCCTGCCGACCGGGATCGACGGCTCCCAGGTGCTCGACATCATCACCGGCCCCGGGCCCACCCCGGCCGGCATCGCCTACATCGCCGCCCAGGGCAACGGGAACGGCAACTTCGACGGCGACTTCGCGGTCAACATCCAGACCGGGCAGGAGCTGTGGGAGAACGACTGCTTCGGCGACACCCAGGCGCTGATCATCGTCAGCGGCTGGCTGTACAAGGCCTCGCACGCCAGCGACTGCGCCTACGCCCCCAGCGGCTTCCCCGTCGTGATCACCAAGGGCGTCAAGTTCGCGCACCACCTGCTCACCCAGTCGCTCACCGACGGCTCGCTGGGCTACTGGAATCCGAACACCAACCGCGGGTCGGCCGGCAAGCTCGGCCCGTACGCGTTCGCCACCGACGGCCGGGACCTGTTCGTCGGCGGTGCGTTCACCCAGGTCAACGGGCACCAGCAGGAGGGCATCGCGATCTTCCCGGCCAAGCCGCCGGCCAAGCCGGACGGCACCCCGCCGGCCAGGCCGGCCGCCCCGGTCGCGGTCAGCACCTCGGCGGGCACCGACTCGGTGCGGGTCAGCGCGGTCAGCGACCCGGACGACGGCACGCTGAGGTACTACTTCTACCGGGACGGCAGGCCGATCGGCTCCCGGGTGCGCTCCTCCACGCCGTGGGCGCTGCCGATGGTGTACTACCGCGACTCCGGCCTCACGGCCGGCCGGACGCACTACTACACCGTCCGCGCCTGCGACCCGAGCGGCGCGTGCTCGCCGATGTCACCGCGCTCCGACCTCGTCAAGGTCTCCTCGAAGAACCCGCCGAGCTACTTCACCCGAGTGCTGGCCGACAAGCCATCCTTCCTGTGGAAGCTCAACGAGACCTCCGGCACCACCGCCTTCGACTCCGCCAAGCACGGGTACCGGGGCACCTACGAGCCGGGCACCAGCCACCGCGTCAAGCCGGGCCCGATCGCCGGCAACCCGGCGACCGCGACGGGCTTCACCGGATCCGCGACGCTGACCCCGCCGTCCACCTGGACGCAAAGCGGCGGCCTGGTGACCGCGAAGCGGCCGGTCACCAGCCCGGACAGCTTCACCATCGAGGCGTGGTTCCGGACCACGGCTGACCGCGGCGGCGAGATCGCCGGCTTCTCCAGCCGGCAGGCCGGCGTCACCGCGCCCGAGGCAGACCGGCAGATCTGGCTGACCAACGACGGCCAGGTCGCCTTCGGCGTGCACAACGGCAGCGAGGTGGTCCTGTCCCGGAACTCCTACAACGACGGCCGGTGGCACTACGTCGCGGCCACGTTCAGCCCGAAGACCGGCCTGGCGCTGTACGTGGACGGCGTCCGGGTCGGCACCAACCCAGGCACGGTGATCAGCAACTACCTGGGGTACTGGCGGGTCGGCGGCGGCGACCTGTACGGCTGGTCGCTGGACGCCGAGCCGAACCTGCGGCCGCTGACCGCCCCCAACGACTTCTTCCTCACCGGCGACATCGCCGACTTCGCGGTCTACCCGCGGGTGCTGACCGCCCGGCAGATCGCCGAGCACTACGCCGCCAACTACCTCAGTCACTGACCCCGCGCAATCGGAGCCAGCCATGGACGGATCGAAGACACCGGCGACAGGGAGCCAGCGATGAGGCTGGGCCTGCGGCGACTGGCGGGCACGCTGGCCGCGCTCGCTGTCGCGGTCGGCGCCGCGGTGGGCATCGCGATCTGGGTGGCCGGGCCACCGGGAGCGCGGCTGGCCTCCGGCGGGCCGGGCCACGGCGCCTCGCGCACGGCGCCGGCGCCGGGCTCGCCCTCGGCCCGGGGATCCTCATCCGCCCCCGCCAGCCGGCCGCCGCGCCGCGCCGCCGGCCACACGCCGCGGCCATCGCACTCGGCGCGTCCGACGCCGACCCCGCACTCACCGCCGCCACCGCCGGGCGGCCTGCCGGGGAACGAGCTGACCCCGCCGAACGGCACCCTGTTCGGCGCCTACGTGGAGCCTTCCGGGGACAGCCTCAAGGCCGCGGTCGTGCGCCTGGAGCAGGCGCTCGGGCGCACCCTCGCGATCAACGAGATCTACATCCACTTCACCTGGCCGATGCCGCTCTCCCTGGCCCGGTGGGACCTGAACCGCGGCACGATCCCGCTGATCTCCTGGGGAAAGGTGAGCGCGGCGCAGGTGGCGTCCGGCGCCTACGACTCGCTGATCCGCCAGCGCGCGCTGCAGCTGAAGTCGCTGCGGCGGCCGGTGCTGCTGCGCTGGTTCGCGGAGATGGACGGCGCCCGCAACGCTTACCTGGCCGGCCCCCCGGCGACCTACATCGCCGCGTGGCGCCGCATCCACGCGATCTTCGATCGCGTGGGCGCGACGAACGTGTCCTGGGTCTGGTGCCCCAATGCCGGAGGATTCGCCTCAGGGCGCGCCCAGAGGTACTATCCGGGAGCCCAGTACGTCAACTGGATCGGGGCGGATGGCTACAACTGGGGCCCGGACCGGCCCCGCACGCCGTGGCGGACCTTCGGTGCCATCTTCTCCGCGTTCTACCGTTGGGGCCGGGCGACCGGCAAGCCGCTGATCGTGGGAGAGTACGGCACGGTGGAAGGCAGGCCCGGGGCCAAGGCGAGGTGGTTCAGGCAGGCCGCGGCGGTCCTGTCCACCACGATGCGCGCCATCCGGGCCGTCGTGTACTTCGACTCCCTCCATGAGGACTTCGGCACGCTCTGGTTCAACTGGCGGGTCACGTCCTCGGCGTCGTCGCTGGCCGCGTTCCGGGCGTTCGCCCGCACCCCCTACTTCGCCGCCGACCCCCCGGTCGCCTGACCGGCTGCCGCACGCCCACGGAGGAAGCAGATCATGGCCAACCGAACGACCGGCGCCCACGAGGACGTCGCCGAGCCCGGCTCCGTCGACCTGCGCGACTACGCGGGCGTGGTGCGGCGGCGCCGGGCCGGCATCCTCGCGTGGACGCTGGCCTGCGCGGCGCTCGCGGTCGGCTATGGCCTCTACGCCGGCCCCACCTACTCGGCCACGGCGATCGTGGACGTCCAGCCGCTGACGCTGGGGCCGGCCACCTCCGCCGAGGAGGTGCCGCTCCTGGAATCCATGGGCACGCAGCAGGCGATCGCGCAGTCCGCGCCGGTGGTCAAGCAGGCGGCAGCCCTGCTCGGGGTGCCTGAGCCGGCGCTGCAGTCCGAGGCCGCCAAGCGGCTGACCGTGACCGTGCCGACCCAGTCCACCGACCTGCAGTTCACCTGGAAGGCGAGCACGGGCGCGGCCGCCCAGGCCGGCGCCAACGCGTTCGCGCGCGCCTACCTGGCCTACCGGC
>JAJPIV010000099.1 GCA_021324595.1 Actinomycetota bacterium
AGGACCAGGTCCACGTCCTTGCGCTCGCGGACCCGGAAGCAGATCCGCACGTCCATCTGCGACCGCAGCGCGCCCTGGCCCATCGCCTTCTGGGTGGGCCGCTGGGTCGCGGCGATCAGCGTGACCGCCACAGCCCGGCCGCGCCGGGCGATCGAGTCCGCGTCGCCGGTCGCCGCCGGGGCGTACTCGGCCAGCTCGGCGTACTCGTCCACGACGATGACCAGGGCGGGCATCTCCTGCGACGGCTCCCAGACCCGCTTGCCGACCGCGGCCAGGCGAGCGGCCCTGGCCTCCAGGATCGCGACCGCGTCGGCGAGCAGCGCGCGGGCCTCGGCCGGGGTGACAGCGAGCCGGGCGATGCACGGCGCCCAGGGCCGCAGTTCCATGCCGCGCTTGAGGTCGATCGCCCAGATCACCACGTCGTAGCAGGCGGCCAGGTTGCCCATCACGACGTTGAGGCCGCCGCTCTTGCCCGACCCTGTCGTGCCGCCGAGCAGGGCGTGCCGGCGCAGCAGCAGCACCTTCGCGGGGGCGGCGTCCTCGAATGGGCCCAGGTCGACAGGCTCGGTGATCGAGGCGATGGACGGGCCGGGCCAGGTGATCGCGTCGGCGTGCGGGTCGGCGCCGAGCACCCGCAGCTCGAACCGGTTGGCCTTGTCGTCCGGGGTCGGGTAGACGCGGACCGCGCCCCGGAACGTGCCAAGCCCGGATTCGATCGCGGGCAGCTTGGCGATCACATCAGTGATCGTCTGGCCCCGGGCGAGGGCGAACCGCGCCCGCCAGCCCCAGACGTCCACCACGGCGGACTGGACCCGCGACCCGGCCAGCCCGACCGCCTGGGCGACCTCCGGCCACGCGGCGAGCGTCCGCTCGACCCGGACCTTCGCGCGGCGCCTCCGGTGCGCCCACCACGGCACCGCCAGCACCAGCCCGCCGGCCATCAGGACCTGCGGGAGCGGTGCACGCCCCGGGCCGGTGGCGGTCGCGACCGCGAGCCATCCTCCTGCGGCTGTGGCGACCGCAGCCGCATACCCGCGCTCGGCGACCGTGGCCAGGCCGAGCCGGGCGCCGGCGACCGCGAACAGGGCCCCCGCCACCGCGCCAGCCACCGCGACGACGGGCCACCACCCGGGATACCGCGCATGCGTGATCCAGGCGGCGAGCATGAGCCCAGCCGCGACGGCGAGCGGGGCCAGCTCGGAACGGTAACGCCACAGCCACCGGCCGATCACCACAGCCGCGACCTCGGGGAACTGGTCACCCGGGCTGATCACGGTCATCGGCTGGATGCCGTAGCGGCGCATTTTCCGCGCGTGCCGGCGGATCTGATGCCGGGTCGGCCGCTGGCTCACCATGACCGCTCCCCGCCGGACGGCGGCGCTTCCCGTGATCCGAGTTCGTCGCGCAGGTAGTACAGCGGATCCGGCTCGCCTTCGGCGTCGGCGGCGAGCGTCGCCCGCGCGGCGGCTGCCAGATCCTGGTGACGCCGGCGCGAACACGCCAGCACCGCATCGAGCCGCTCGATCTCCTCGCACAGCGGCGGGATGTCTGCCAGCGCGTCCGCGGCGGCGCGCCCGGCCCGCGTGCGGCACCAGGCGCGGGCCACCAGGCGGTGGCGCAGCATGGCCGTCGCCCGGCTGTGCCGGCGCCGCGCTTGCCCGGGCGTCACAACACGGCGATCGCATGAAGCGTGTACCTTGATCACCTCCTTGGCTGACGGTTCATCGGTGACCGGAGATCAAGCCGATGACGCTGGCGACGGCTCCGCGGATCATGGGCGCGACACCGGTCGTGGCGAGGAAGAAGCCGAACAGCACGCAGGCGAGGGCGTGCAGGAACTTCAGGCCCGCGTACCGGTGCAGCACCCAGACCGTGACGCCGAGCACCACGACCAGCGACAACGTGACCGCCATCTGCCGTCACCTCCCTTCCGGATCGGGCCGGGGATCTGCCGTCCTTGCCGATCCGGCGAGGCAGGGCTCCCGATCGGCGCCACGCCGCGGTGCCGGCCGGCTGCGGGTCATCCCGAGCACGCGGCGGGTAAGAGCAGCCCTGAGCGTCGGCGGCCGGCCCGGGAGACCCTTCGTGTCATCGCTGCGGATGGCGACGCACATCGCGGCGAACAGGGCCAGCCCCACGAGCGAGACGCCGAGGATGGCGAGGATGAACAAAGCGAGCATCAGTGCTCACCTCCCGGCACGGCCGGGCCGAGGCTGGCCGATCCGGCCGTGGTCTGGGCGGGCGGGAACGCGGCCCGCAGCGAGATGGCCAGGGCGAGCGCGACGAGCCGAGCGACGCGTCGGCGCGCACGAGCGGCGGCACGGCGGGTCAGGCGGATGGGCCGCTGGTGGCGGCGCCGCCATGCTGCCCGTGCCTGGCACTTGCGGCACCGGCCAGGACGGGACTCGGCGTGGGCGCCGCACGGGCAGGTGCGGTGGTCATCGAGCAATCGGGAGATGCCCGGGTTCTGGGGTGGGGGGTTGGTGTCCATGCCCCGAGGCTCCGGCAGGAGGCCCGGACCCAGTAACCGCGCTGCTGGACTGCTGTTGGACGTCCCGGATATGTTGATGCCGTCCTGAGACGTCCTTCGATCACGGCTGGGTCGATGCCGAACGAACGGTTGCGCGCGGCGCTGCTGCAGCGGGGAGTCACGGTGACCGCGCTGGCCGACAAGCTCGGCGTCGATCACAAGACGGTCGAGCGCTGGGTCAAGGGGCGCGTCCCGTACCGGCGGCACAGGTACGCCATCGCCTCGCACCTCGGCGTTGACGAGGGTTACCTGTGGCCCGACGCGCTGCCCCGGGATCAGGTCGCGGTCGCCTCGCAAAGCGAGATCGTGGCGGTCTACCCGCACCGATCCGAGGTGCCACGGGACGTGTGGGGACGGCTCTTCTCAGAGGCCGAGGCCGAGATCGGCGTGCTCGTCTACGCCGGGCTGTTCCTGGCCGAGGACTCCGGGGTGCAGCGCATCTTCGCCCAGAAGGCGCGGGCCGGGGCGCGTGTGCGCATCCTGCTCGGCGACCCGGCCAGCCGCGAGGTCGCCGAACGCGGCGAGGACGAGGGCGTCGGCGAGGCCATGGCGGCGAAGATCCGCAACGCGCTTGTCATGTACCGGCCGCTTCGCCTGATCGAGGGCGTCGAGATCCGCTTCCACCGCACGGTGCTGTACAACTCGATCTACCGCTCCGACGACCAGCTCCTGGTGAACACGCACCTGTACGGGCTGACCGCCGCGCACGCCCCGGTGTGGCA